>CAYSYZ010000053.1:0-13001 GCA_964435205.1 uncultured Desulfovibrionales bacterium | reverse complement strand
TTTACCTGGATGGCAAGATAACTATATCTCCATCTAAATGGACTGATGTGTCCCTTTCGGTAGATAATATCTTTAACGAAGAATACTTTGAATATTACAAAGGTGACGGACGAACTTTTTTCTGTGAATTGACCATCCGGTATTAAATGTCCGTTGCCAGTTGTGCGTTGAACACAAGAAAGCAACAAACGACGGACAACAAACAACGGACTTTGGTTCGATGAGAAAACATATCATCATAGCATGTGCTTCAATGCTCCTCTTTTGCTTGCTTATTTTAGGCCAGGGGACAACCGCTCAAGCCACCAGAGGGGAAAGTATCAGTGTAAAGGACGCTACGGGGAGATCTGTGGAGGTAAGACTGCCCGTCAAAAAACTGGTAGTCTTAACCTCCGATGCCCTGGAGGTAATCCGTGCCCTCCGGGCAGAAGATCTTGTGGTAGGTGTCAACACCGGCATTGTCAAGGATCCTTTATTCTGGCCCGGGTTAAAAAACAAGGCCAGAGTCGGTAGTTGGAGCGAACCCAACTACGAGTTAATCGCTGAGCTTAACCCTGATATAGTGATATGTTATGGTCGTTGGCCTGGCCAACAGCTTGAAAAAAAACTCGCCCCTTTTGATATAAAGGTAGTGCGCCTTGATTTCTACAAGATGCATACCCTATTAAAAGAGGTAGAAATCCTGAGTCGTATCCTGGGTAAAGACGGGGAAGCCCGGCAATTTGTAGATTGGTACCTGGAAAAACTAAAGTTAATAGAAAAAAAAATAAAGGGCGCGGGGAATCTGCCTGAGGTCTACATCGAGAGTTATTCTAAATACCGTACTACCGGACCCGGCTCAGGTGCTCATGAGATGTGCGTCCTGGCCGGAGGCCATAATATCGCTTCTAATTTTTCTATACCTTACCCGGAGATAACTCCAGAGTGGGTTTTGTCAAAAAATCCGCGTATTATTATCAAAGCAGCTGCTCTCAGCAACTGCTACACTACGACCGATGCTAGTCTCCTAAAAAGTATTAGAGACAAAATCACGGCCCGGCCAGCCTGGGATAATATCCGGGCCGTGCGGGAGGGTAAGGTCTATGTGATGGCCAGTGATGTCTGGACAGGCCCAAGGGCCATCATAGGCATAAGTTATATGGCAAAATGGTTTTACCCCGACGTTTTTAGGAATCTTGATCCGAAAGGGCTTCACCGGGAGTATCTGGAAAGATTCCAAGGTATTAAGTATCAGGGTGCATATGTATATCCGAATTGAGCAATAAAAAGATGAAAGCTGAAGGCTGAAAGCTCAAAGCTGTAGGAAGGAATCATCTTTTGCTTTCAGCTTCGGGCTTTAAGCTTTTAGCTAATTATAGGCACTTTTATATGGAAGACATATGTCAACGATACAAAAGCCTTACCGGAAGGAAGGTCTCATTTATAATTCTTCTGGGGGTGATTTTGTTTGCTATAGCTTGGATAGCCCTTTCCCAGGGCGCATCATCTGTGGGTTTTAAAGATTTACTCGCAGCACACTCCGGACTAACTCATGCCATTGTCTGGAAATTGAGGCTTCCCCGTATAGTTATGGCCGTTTTAGTCGGATGCGGGCTTGCCCTTGCTGGAACCGTATTTCAGGCTATACTCAGAAATCCCTTGGCATCACCCTATACCCTTGGAATAGCTTCCAGCGCCGGATTTGGAGCTGTGATGGCCATAGTCTTTGGCGCCGGCCTTCACGGTGAATACCTTATTGCCGGAAACGCCTTCTTTTTTGCCCTACTTTCCTCTTTTCTTATTCTCGGAATAGCTAAATCGAAAGGCTCCACCACCGAGACCATGATACTTGCTGGCATCGCCATAATGTTTCTCTTCTCTTCGCTTAGTTCTCTTTTGCAATATATGGGGACTATGGAGGAGGTTCATCAAATAGTATTCTGGTTTTTCGGAAGCCTGTCCAAAGTTGGATGGAAAGAAATAGGCGTGGCCTCGGTTATGATACTTCTCCCCATTCCTGTACTCTTAAAGTGGTCGTGGGATTTCAATCTCCTTGCTGCCGGGGATGAATCTGCAAAGGCATTGGGGGTGAACGTTGCAAGAATCAGGATCCTTGCCATAGTTTTTGCCTCTCTGATCACAGCAGGTGTTATATGTTTTACCGGTGTAATCGGTTTTATCGGCCTTGTTTCCCCTCACATAACCAGGATGGTTATTGGCGGAGATCATCGGTTCCTTCTTCCGGCTTCTGCACTGGCAGGCGCTATTCTTGTTTTAACGGCAGACACCCTGGGAAGGACTTTGTGGGCTGCGCAGGTAATACCCGTGGGGATAGTCACCTCGTTCATAGGTGTGCCATTTTTCCTTTATTTACTAATGAAAAAAACAAGAGCGTACTGGTAATGCTGAGTATTCACGGACTTGATTTCAGGTATAAAAACACCAATGTCTTAGAAGATGTAGGAATAGAACTGAATAAAGGGGAAATTTTAAGTATAGTAGGTCCTAACGGGGCAGGAAAGACGACCCTTTTAAAGTGTATTGTCCGGATAGTGAGGCCAGATAAGGGAACTATCTTAATCGATGGCCAGGACGCCTCCCGGATGAAGAGACTGGAACTTGCAAGATGTATCGGTTATGTACCTCAGAGTTCACCTTCCAAGTTCCCCATTACCGTATTTGACGCCGTTTTGATGGGAAGAAGGCCCTATATCGCCTGGAAACCGTCCAAAAAAGACCTGGTGATGGTGGCTGACATCCTCAGCTCTATGGGTCTTGAAGGTGTTGCCTTAAGGGATTTTGACCAGTTAAGCGGAGGGCAAAAGCAAAAGGTACTGTTGGCCAGGGCCTTTGCCCAAGATCCTGGCTACTTACTTTTGGACGAACCTACCAGTAACCTCGATCTAAAACATCAGATGGAGGTCATGGGAATGATCTCTAGTATGGTGAAAGAAAAAGAAGTTGCTGCTATTTTGGCTATTCATGACCTGAATCTGGCATCTCGATTCTCTGATAGGGTTGTAATGTTAAATTCCGGTAAAATCTTTTGTACCGGGAAACCACTTCAGGTAATGACCCATGAAAACATAAGATCAGTTTATGGGGTGGAGGCGATGATAAACACAGATAATGGCTACCCGTATATATCGCCTGTTAGACCGATAGGTTAAAGAAAGCCCTGCCGAAGGCGGTTAATTTAAATAAAGGAAATTTTCTGTGAAGACATTCTGAATCATATGAAGTTCTTATGCGAACACGCTGGTTCGCGCCCAAAAGAAACATGTTCGAGATTGTATCACTTTCTCTCTGTTCATCAAAAGTTCTTGATCAAGAACCGGACAAGCTCGATGTGGCCCTTCAAGATATAACTGAAGCCGACGTCGTTTTTCTGTATCGTTCCTCCGAGGCTTTTTGGTATATTATCGAGGTGAGGTTGAAAGAGCTAGAAAAAGGAGCGGCTGGATAGATTATTAGAAATAGGAATATATGATCAGCATTGAAAACATAACTAAGCTTTATCACACGGTAAAAGCAGTTGATTCACTCACTCTCACCATAAAACAGGGTGAGGTTTTCGGTCTCCTGGGGCCCAATGGCGCCGGAAAGACAACTACTATCAAGATATTGACCACACTGAGCAAGGCAACCACCGGCCGGGCATCGATCGGCGGCCATGACGTAGAGAGAGAAACGTCTGCTGTGAAGAAGATCATCGGCATAGCACCCCAGGAGATAAACCTGGACAAGGAGCTGACCGCCGAAGAAAATCTCAAGGTTTATGGAATGCTTCATCGATTGGATAACCTTGACCAAAATATAAGCGATATATTGAAACTGGCTGGGTTGGCTGAAAGGAGCAGGCACCTGGTCCGCGAATTTTCGGGAGGTATGCAGCGACGCCTCCTTATTGCCCGCGCCCTTCTCACCAAACCGAAGGTACTTTTTCTCGACGAACCCACTGTCGGCCTGGATCCCCAGATGAGGAGACAGATCTGGAATCTTGTCCGTAATCTTAAATACGATGGAACAACCGTCTTTCTTACCACACATTACATTGAAGAAGCGGAAGCACTTTGCACACGGGTTGGTATCCTTTCTCACGGTAAACTCATTGCCCTAGGAACGCCACAGGAACTTAAGAGTCAGATTGGGGCTTTCGTCCTGGAGTATCAGGAAAACGGCGTTACAAAATATGTGCTGTGTGAAAACCGGGAAGAGGCCCACACCTGCTCGCAGGATAAACGGGGACCGGTAACTATTAGAGAATCTAACCTGGAAGATGTATTTATTCAATTGACAGGGGAAAAGATCGGGACTGACTAAGGTCCAATAAAAAACACAGGAAGATCCATGTTTGGCTTTTACCCGGTTTTTTTGCGTGAAATGATGCTCTTTCGGCGGCGATTTTTGCGCCTTGGCTATTTCTTCTCGGCCATGTTTGCCCCACTCCTTTACCTGCTGGCTTTTGGATTGGGGTTAGGGCACCGGGTAAATATAGCCGGCGGTAGCTACATTGATTTTCTCCTTCCAGGCCTTGTGGCTATGAGTTCCATGAATAATTCCTATACCTGGATTGCCACCAGTCTTACGGTAGGACGACTCCATTTCCATACTTTCCAGGTTTTCATACAATCCCCGGTAAGCGCAAGTGCTGTTGTCCTCGGGGAGGTGCTTGCCGGCATGGTAAGAGGGCTTTTTGCCTCAAGTATGATTCTTTTGGTCGGCCCTTTCCTTGGAAGCACTTCCTATCTCTCTCCGGTTTTCATCCCCGCCCTGCTCCTGAATTGTTTTCTCTTCGCGTCCCTCGGTGTAATCTCCGGCCTCAAGTCCAGGTCTCATGAGGATACGGCCACCTTCTCCAATTTCTTTATCTTACCAATGGCCTTTTTTGGAGGCACCTTCTTCCCCATTGAAGAGATGCCGCGCTGGCTGCAATTCGTAATCCGCACCCTGCCCCTGGCGCACACCAATCGGCTCATGCGGGCAAAGTTTGTAGACTGTGATTGTCTGTTTTCGCTAGCCATTCTTGTGTTTTTTTCCGTTTGCTTTTTTGTTATCGGCATTAACTTGGTAAAGAGATATAGTGAATAAGGAATAGGCAGTTCCGGAAGTAATCATTACGGCAATGGAACCTGCCGATAAAATAATAAAAAGGTATGTTTTAACCTGTAATTCTAACACTGCTTATTATTTTTCTTTTAACTTGACAAGCACAAGCCATTTTATATAGACTACCGGTGATATTGGAGCAATCTCCTTAGTATTTCTATGCTGTTGAATTTGCAACGGAAGGAGGTGAAGAAAGATGAGAAGGTTAGCAATCGTCATCGCAGCGATAGCTTCGCTTTGCCTTTTGACGGTGGCCTTCGCAGCCGATAAAGGGCCTGATGAAATGACTATCCGTAGCAAAGTCTATACTAAACCCATCAAGGCCCCGGTCCACTTTACCCATAAGAAACATTACACAGACTACAAAATCGCCTGCGCGGACTGCCATCATGTGTACAAGGGTGGTAAGAACGTCTGGAAAGAAGGCGACGCAGTAAAGGCATGTGATAGCTGCCACAGCGTGGCAAAACCAATGTCCCAGCTTTCTCCTCAGGAGAAGAAACAATTGGCCTCACCTGAACTGGCTTTCCACAAAAACTGTAAGGATTGCCATATGGAGGCTAAAAAACAGGGCAAAAAAGCCCCGGTGGCCTGTGCGCAGTGCCATCCTGGAGCGAAGTAAACGCCACATTATGTTCATAATGCGGGGATTGGGAGTCACAACCTCCTGATCCCCGTTTTTATCTGTCAACCCTTTTCTCCAGGCAGCTTAATGACTCGATTAAACAATAAACGCCAAACGACTGTCCCCCAACCTGGCAACTCTCCGGCCTTCCTCCTGTTCCCGCCCCATGAAATCCAATCTGGTTTTTATGAAGCAATCGATGTATTATGACGAATTACCATGATTGCGGCGGCGACCTTATCCAAACTAAAAAATATCGTCGGCAAAGAAAATCTTTTCATCTCTCCGGAAGACCTGACCTGTTATGCCTATGATGCTACTAATCTTTTCTATTTGCCAGACGTTGTAGCCATCCCCAGAACAGTAAAAGAAATAGATGCTATTATGCAACTCGCCAACCTGGAAAACTTTCCGGTTATCCCCCGTGGTGCCGGAACTGGAATGAGCGGAGGAGCTCTGGCTGTAAATGGGGGATTAGTGCTAGTTTTGAATCAGCTAAACCGGATACTGGAAATAGATGAAGATAATTTGGTCGCGATAGTAGAACCGGGGGTAATAACTGCCGATTTTCAGAAAGAAGTGGAAAAGGTCGGCCTTTTCTATCCTCCTGATCCATCCAGCCTTGGATTTTCTACTTTGGGCGGAAATGTGGCCGAGTGTGCGGGCGGTTCCCGGGCGGTTAAGTACGGCGTAACTAAAGATTATGTGATCGGCCTGGAAGTAGTGCTACCAACCGGTGGAGTTCTTAGCACCGGCGTCCGCACAACAAAAGGTGTGGTTGGATATGACTTGACGAAGCTTTTTGTTGGTTCTGAGGGAACACTGGGCATTATCACCAAGATTGTCTTGAGATTACTTCCCCTACCCGAAACAAGAAAAACTTTGTTGGCTATATTTGATAAGCTGGATACTGCCATGCACGCCGTGTCCAGTATTATTAGCGCCAAAATCATCCCTACGGCGCTGGAATTCATGGATCAAACGGCCATCGCCTGTGTAGAAGATGATTTACACCTGGGCCTGCCTAAGGAAGCCGGGGCACTCCTTTTAATAGAAGTAGATGGGAGTAAAGAAGCTGCAGAATCAGAAGCAAATAAAATCTACCAACGATGTCGAGAATTAGGTGCCAGGGACATCCAGGTGGCCAAAGGCGAAAGCGAGGCTGCTGCACTGTGGAAGGCTCGTCGAGCAGTTTCTCCGGCCCTATTCAAACTTAAGCCCCATAAAATAAGCGAAGATATTGTCGTCCCCCGTAGTCGCATAGCGGAGATGGTTTCTTGCGCCAAGGCCATAGGGGTAAAAAACGATTTAACCGTGGTCTGTTTTGGCCACGCTGGAGATGGCAATATCCACACAAACATTATGATCAACCGCGAAGACCAAGCTGAAGTACAGCGAGCGCAAACGGCCAGAGAACAGATATTTCGCACGGTCATTGATCTGAACGGAACGTTATCGGGTGAGCACGGCATCGGCATAACAAAATCTGCCTTCCTGAGCCTGGAAGTCAGTCCCTTAGCCATTGAAACGATGAAAAAGATAAAAGCAGCCTTAGATCCTAAAGGTATTTTAAACCCGGGCAAGGTATTCCCATATTGACCAAAAGAGATTTGTCCACCAAAGAATCATCCCACCGTCTGGAACGCATAATACTCACGGTAGCTATAGTTACATTTATTCCCACCCTCTTATTAGCGCAGTATTTGCAGCATTATCTCTCTGCTACTCCACTTTTAAAAGCACTTCCGATTCTGCATATAGCTGCCGAGTATTTAAAAGTATTCATCTCTCTATATATCTTTCTGCTGACATGGCATACCTACGCTGACCGACGGGATACGTTTATATTGTTTCTGGGCCATGTCTTCCTGATGGTTGGCCTCCTGGGTCTGTCCCATGTCTTCTACAATCAGAACCGTATCGGCAACAGCCTGCCAGTAGAACACGATTATTTCTTTGCCGTAAGTCACTTTTTGCTACCCTTAGGGCTGCTAGCCGGCGTATTCGCAGCTGGCAAGGGACTCTCAGTAACTGGGCGGTTTTACTTTCTATGTGGAACTATCCTTTTCTTCGCCTTGATTTTAGCGGCAAAGTTATACCTGACGCCCTACCTCTTACCGATTAAAAAAAATCACGCATCTGATCTGATTGACTGGAGAATTTTGACAGTGCTGCTTTACGCCACTGCGGTTTTCATCTACTATAAGAAAAAACCGCTGGCCGACCCAAAAACAAATGCCTTATTCCTGGGTGCCCTTGTTCTGCTGTTGTACAGTGAGGCTTGTAACAGTCAGCTGTGCCTTCAGTACCGGGGTTTTCCTTTCAAGAGTTGTGGTCTCCTTGCCCATCCCCTGGAAATCGCATCTTATCTTATTATCTATTGGGCAGTCTTTGTGTTATCCATTCGTTATCCATATAAAACACTCTGCCGGGTCAAAGAACACCTGGCAGAAAGATATAGTGAACTTTCAGCAGCCCTTGAAATGTTAGGACAGTCTGAGGAGCGATACCGATTACTTGTTGAAACCTCAAATGACCTGATATACACTCTTAGCCCTTCGGGTCGTATTACCTTCGTAAATCAGAATATAGATGCCTTAACCGGGCACACGCCGGCAGAGTTATATGGTAAAAGCGTTTTCGACCTCCTTACTCGAGAATCGAAAAGAAAAATCATAGCACAGACAAGAAGGCTGCTGAAAACCGGACATGCCCGGGCCGAAGACCTGGAAATACTCACGAAGGATGACAGGAAAAAGACTATAATGGTCAATGTCCAACCCATCTATCGCAGCAAAGGCAAAATAACTGGATTTCAGGGTATTGCCAGGGATGTCTCCGAACTTAGGCGGGAACAAGAACAAATGTTGCACTCTGAAAAATTGGCTACCGTGGGGCTAATTGCCTCAGGCATCGCCCATGAAATTGGCACACCTTTGAACATTATTTCTGGTAACGCCGAGTTTCTCTTAACTGACCTCCCCGAACATCATCCCATGCATGAAGAGCTAGAGACCATAGTCGACCAGTGCCAACGGATATCCGACCAGGTCAAGAGTCTCCTGGATTTTGCCCGTCCCTCGGTATTACAGCTTGTTCCGCTGGACATAAATGAGATCATCTATGCTACCCTCCGTTTTTTAAGGCACATGATCACGCCTCAACACCATGTACAACTGGAATTAGCCCCAGAATTGCCACCCCTAACAGGGGATAAATACAAGCTGCAACAACTACTTATCAATTTACTTCTTAATGCCTTTCAAGCCATGCCCAGGGGTGGTTCATTGCACGTAAGTACTTACATAGCGCCACAGTTGGATAATTCGGCTACCGAACCACCATATATACACATAAAAATACAGGATTCCGGTCATGGCATCGAAAGAGAAAAACTGAAAAGCATATTCGATCCGTTCTTTACAACGAAAGAAACAGAACAGGGAACAGGTCTGGGCCTGGCTGTCTGTTTGAAAATAGTAAAAGATCATGGTGGACTGATTGAGGTAGAAAGCGAGGTAAATAGAGGCAGCACATTCACAGTCCATCTCCCACTTAGCACACACTTTACGAATGTCCAACAAGAAGAAGATCAGTCATGAACAGTTCCCCCTTTTCTATACTCATCGTTGATGACGATGAACAAATGACCGCCATGCTCAAAAAGGTATTGGAAAAAGAGAATTATAGGGTAGAAACGGCGTTAAGCGGTCAGGATGCCCTGGCTAAATCCGCCGTGGAGCCTTTCGACCTGGTAATTACTGATATTCGTATGTCGGGAATGACCGGCATGGAAGTCCTGGAAAGATTAAAAGAAAAAGATGAAAATATCCCCATTGTACTGATGACAGCCTTCGGTTCTATCGATTCAGCGGTCGAATCCATGAAGAGAGGAGCTTATCACTACATAGCAAAACCATTCAAAATGGGGCAGCTTATTTCCATTGTGAAAGCGGCTCTTCGGGAAAGAGAGCTTAAACTCGAGGTGACCAGCCTGCGCCAAGAAATAGCAAAAGACTTTGCCTTTTCAAACATTGTCGGCAATAGCCAGGCCATGCAAGAAGTGTTTACCCTGATACGGCGAGTAGCAAAAACCAAAAGCACGGTCATAATCTATGGGAAAAGCGGCACAGGCAAGGAACTAGTAGCCAAGGCTTTGCACTATAACAGTCCGCGTAGAGATAAACCTTTTGTGCCATTCAACTGCGCTGCTATACCGGAAACGCTGCTTGAGACAGAACTCTTTGGCCACGCCAAAGGGGCTTTCACGGATGCCAAATATGCCAAGAGGGGCCTCTTTGTCGAAGCAGACGGCGGAACTTTATTCCTGGATGAGATTGGAGATATGCCTGTCACCATCCAGACCAAACTCCTGCGCGCCATCCAGGAAAGAGAGATTCGACCGGTAGGAGCAACGAAAGATGTCAAAGTCGACGTGAGACTAATCGCTGCCACTCACCATGATCTCCAAAAGCTAGTTAAAGAAGGAAAAATAAGAGAAGATCTATACTTTCGGCTTAACGTCGTTCCCATAAGACTGCCAGAACTAAAAGACCGCGGGCAGGATATCCCATTACTGGCCAGACACTTTCTCAAAAAACATGCGGCAGAGAATAACCGGAAGGTACCCAAAATTTCTAAGGAAGCGATGCATGTTCTTATGGAATATTCCTGGCCGGGAAATGTTCGCGAGCTAGAAAATGTTCTGGAACGGGCCATTGTCTTTACCGAAGAGGCGATAATCCGGCCTGAAAACTTACCAGATGGCCTTCGCTCGGTTCCATATCCACCTGGAACGGACATGGAGCCTCCAGAAATTCCAGCTGTTTCCAGTCTGGATGAACTTGAGAGAAGGCATATTCAGGATATACTCTTTGTAACCCACGGAAACCAGTCAGAAGCTGCAAAGATACTGGGAATCGATCGCCGCACGCTTTATCGCAAAATAAAGAACTATAATCTGCAAGTCCCATGACCTCGCTTTTGGGACAACTTGTCTCACCCAGGTGACATTTTGTCCTTTGGCGCCTAAGCCCCTAACATCAGCTATAATGTCAATTATCAAGACGTCCCCCCTTGTGACATCTTGTCCCATTAATTCCTATTGTACACACTGCAGCTGCATACCATAAGTTCTCAAAAAACACGGACAGTCGGCCTGTTCTGGGGAAGCCGATCCCTTGGCATTGAATTTGATAGCATTGCAGACACCCTGATGTGGCCGAAGCCAAATGATTACAGTAAATCGGCCCATATTTTAGGCCCGGACATGCAATCCTTTGAGTCCTGCAGAAAACCAATTGCGTGCACGCAGGGCTATAACGTGGAGGAGAAAAATATGCCCGACCCGTCTCAACCCCAAAAAGAAAAAATGCCGAAAAACAAGGTAATTATGATATGTTTCTATAAGGCCGATCCGGCCGTTGACCAGACCGATAGCGTAGAGCTATCGGACTATATAACCAAGATGAAAAAGATGTACCGCTACCGCGATATCCCTAGACGCGTAGAGATGGAAGAAGAAAAACTCAAAAAAACGGAATGGTGCGAACCCTTCAAGGCCAAAATAGCCCCTCAGGTCTGTATGCTCAGGCGAAAATATGATACGGCCGGATATTGCAATAGGTGTAAGGGAACCAAGAAACTATTGGATCCCAAATAAAGGCTTATTCCTCCGTAGCTCGCCCCCAAAAACCCTGGTACGGTTCAGGCTGGTCTCTGATGCCGGCACGCCCAAAAACGTGCAGATTTATTCCCCGGCCAACAGGCCAGGGTAGAACTACCAACATTCCCACCTTTATTTTTTGCCCTGATTCTGTTAAATTCCAGGTAATCCAGAATCAGTCAGGGGCAAAACAATGAAATACATAAGCACCAGGGGCCAAATAAGGCCCATATCTTTCCGGGAAGCGGTCATTATGGGCCTGGCTACGGACGGCGGACTTTTACTGCCCGAATCTATTCCTGTTATAAACACCCAGGAGCTTGAAAGCTGGGCGAGGCTATCCTATCCGGAGCTGGCCTTCAAAGTAATCTCCCTGTTTGTGAGTGACATCAAGGCCGAAGATCTGCAGGAACTCATAAAACGTTCCTATGCTACCTTTGATAATCCTGAAATCACCCCTGTGGTAAAAAAGGGTAGTATTTACATACTGGAACTCTTTCACGGACCAACGTTGGCCTTTAAGGATATAGCTCTTCAGTTTCTGGGCAATGTCTTTGAATATCTCCTTATGGAGGGTGGCCAGAAGTTGAATATCCTTGGAGCCACCTCTGGTGATACGGGAAGTGCAGCTATTTATGGCGTTAGGAGAAAAAAGAACATCAACATCTTCATCCTTCACCCCCACAAGCGGGTCAGCCCTATCCAGGAATTGCAGATGACCACGGTAACCGATGCTAATGTCTTTAACATCGCAATAAAAGGGTCTTTTGATGACGCCCAGGCCATGGTAAAGGCTATATTTAATGACATCCCTTTTAAAGAAAGTCGTACCCTGGGGGCAATAAACTCTATAAACTGGGTACGGGTCCTCGCCCAGATCGTTTATTATTTTTATGCGTATTTCCGGGTGATGGGACAAACAAACCGCAAAGAAATAAGCTTTGCCGTGCCTACCGGTAACTTCGGGGACATATTTGCTGGCTACCTGGCCAAGAGAATGATAGGAAAAAGGATCCACAAGCTGGTACTGGCAACCAACGAAAATAATATACTCACCCGCTTCGTCAACGCTGGAGATTATTCCATTGGCAAGGTAGTACAAACTATAAGCCCTTCCATGGACATCCAGGTTGCCAGCAACTTTGAACGCTATCTTTATTACCGCTATGATGAAGATGCAAACCGAGTCCGGCAGGCCATGACCTTCTTCAGCGAAAATGGCTATTTAAGATTTACGAGGGAAGAACAGGCTGCAGTCAGGAAAGACTTTGCCAGTGAAAGCGTGGATCAGCCAACTGTCCTTAAGACCATAAGCTCCTTTTACCAGGAAACCGGTTACGTCCTTGATCCTCACACTGCGGTTGGCGTAAGGGCAGGGCTTGATCTTTGCGAGCCCAATATACCCATGGTGTGCCTGGCAACGGCTCATCCAGCCAAATTTGGTGAGGCTGTTTCTACGGCTATCGGCAGAAGCCCCGAACTGCCACCGGCCCTGCAAGGCCTCGAGGGACACGAATCAAGATGTGAAGTGCTGGAGGCTGACCTAGATGTTATCAAACAGTATATCGATAGTCACTCCGTCTAAACCTGTCCAGGATTAATATGCCAGATAAAAAAGAGTTC
>CAYSYZ010000052.1:0-13005 GCA_964435205.1 uncultured Desulfovibrionales bacterium | reverse complement strand
TGTTCTGGTTGCTTACTACCGGGAAGTAGTGCTGCTCTGCATGAGAAAATGTATATAAAAAGTCTTTGAATTTAACGTCTTCCCGTACCGTAACTACCTTCCTTATTTTATCCTTCAGACTGTGAACTGTTATCCCCTCTAAAACATCCGTCATGAAGTCGCCAGCGTGGGCAGGCGAATCGATGCGCGACGGGACTTGTTTATTATAAATGGTCCATTTCTTGGAAAAGACAAAGGCCAAGGTACAAACCAGAAGGGCCGGAAGGAGGAGATGGTAGGAGCCGGTCATTTCACTTACCATGATAATGGTGGAAAACGGGGCTTTGGAAGCAGCGGAAAAGAAACCAGCCATACCCACTATGGCAAAGGCCGCTGGCTGTTGTACTATATCCGGCATCAGGTAGTGAAAAAACTGTCCTACGGCTGCGCCCAGGGAGGCTCCTATAACCATTGCCGGTCCAAAGACTCCGCCGCTTCCGCCTGAGCCTATGGAGAGTGAAGTGGTCAAAATCTTGCCCAGTCCCACTGCAACTAGAAGAGGAATAGCTACCTGATTGTTCAGGGTCATCTGTATGAAACCATATCCGAAGGCAAGCGTCTGAGGCAAAAAGAACCCGACACATCCGGTAAGAAAGCCGCCAATCGCCGGCTTGATATGGTTGGGGATGTCTATTTTTTTGAAAATGTTGTGAATGCCATAAAAAATTTTGACATAGAGAAAAGCAGCACCGGCAAGTATTATGGAGAGAACCGAATACGGAAAGAGCTGCCGTGGATCATTAAAGACAAAATCATGGGTGCTAAAAAGCGATCCCCAGCCAAACACTAAACAGAATACGCAATAGGCTACTACGGAGGAAATGCCAGCCGGGATAAGGACTTCGGATTCGAACTCGGGCTCTTTGTATAAGACCTCGGCAGCAAACAGCGCTCCAGCCAGTGGGGCGCGGAATATGCTTCCTACTCCGGCGGCCATGCCTGCAGCAAGCATGATCCTCCGCTCTCTGTCGGACAGTTTCAAACGGGTCGCTAAAAATGATCCAAAGCCAGCTCCAATCTGGGCAATAGGACCTTCTCGTCCTCCGGATCCCCCCGTACCCAGAGTTATAAAAGAGGCCAGAGTTTTGATAATGGGGATCCTGCCCCTAATGAAACCGCCTTTTCTATGGTACGCGTCAATGGCGGCATCGGTTCCATGCCCCTCGGCTTCCGGCGCAAAAGTGTAAACCAGCCACCCGCTGATCAGGCCGCCAAGGGCTGGCACTATTAATAGTGCCCACCGTCGGAAAGGGGTTGTAAATTCTTTGAATAAGGGAACTTCACCGTTGGGATGGGGTGGCCGATATCCGGCTAAGAAATCAAGAAAATAGTGCAGTCCGACCTGACACAGGAAATAAAATAGAATGGCCCCACAACCAGCGATAACACCGATCAGGGCGTAATTCAAAAACCATCTACTCAGGGCTAAAATTCGCTCCTTATCGATTCTGAACTCCATCAGGCAAATTCTACTTTCATGCTAATTGGTGTGCTGGTATTCTTCAGGCCTGGAATTAAGATGGCATACTGGTTTATAGGAATTAAGGCTTCAAATGTCAATACCTCCGGCATAGAGTGAGGAAAAAACTTCACCGGAGTGGGATGCCGGGTTTCAAGTGCAAAGAAAAGAAGTCTAAGGTTAAACAGATATTCTGTTATGCTGCAAAACGGGAAGCAAGATATGCATCCCTTAAATTCATTGATTTTATTCCTGTTGTTTTGATATAAGTTACTTGGACCTGTTATAAGAGCCAGGATTCTTTCCTGAAGCGCGGCATTTCTGGCCATCCTGCTTTATGTCGGCCGACAAAGGTTTGGGCAATTCATAGGTATTAGGTGCCATTTGACGATGCATACGGCAGCGTGTGAAAAACATCATTTTGCTCTCATCGAGCAAGCCCGGGCGATCATTAGACGTCGGTTCAAACCAGAGTGGCACCACATTGGAGCTGCCCTGCGTACCCGTTCCGGCAGCGTGTTTGCGGCTGTTCATTTAGAAGCAAACGTGGGGAGGATTGCCGTTTGCGCGGAAGCAATTGCTATTGGAATGGCTGCGGCAGCGGGTGATACGGACATTGAGATGATCGTGGCCGTTGATCGACAGGGTGAGGTTGTATCTCCCTGTGGAATGTGTCGCGAGTTGATTTCAGACTACTCTCCCGATTGTCAGGTGATTGTTCCAGGGGATGACGGGCAACCGCAAGTTGTGCGGGTGGGTGATTTAATCCCTCGAAAATATCGCCGACGAGAGTGAGGTGGCGATTGGCTAAATCATGGGAAGCTTCCAGTCGTGGCCGCAGCATTCCCCGGCTGACTTTCGCAACCTTTAAAGTTCCATGCGCAGGGCTTTCTGTCCAGCGGGATAACGCCACGGGGCCTCAGCAATCACTCGAAAGCCGCATTTTTCAAAGAAAGAGCGGCCAGAGGTGTTAGTTTCGGCCACGGAGAGTCTAATCTTCGGGGGCTTACCACATCCGGCCATTTCTTCGTTAAAGTGCTTTACAAAGTCAATCAATTCGGTTCCAATTCCCTGCCGCCGGCAGTCTTTCGAGACTGCAATGGCGATAATTTCCAGCGCCGTTTTTTCATCCTGTTTGTCCTTCATCAGAGCAAGCATGACGAAGCCGGAAAGTTTTTTGTCTCTGTTTTCTTTCTCGCAGACAAACGTATGAGTCCCTGGCGTGAGGAACCACTTGGCAATGGATAGGTCATAATGGCCGTAAGGTGAGAATGAATCGCTGGATAGAGTGACTATGAAGGGAAGGTCGGTTAACTTTGCTCGCCGAATCGAGGCCATGGCACACTAAGAATGACCTTATAGCTAAGGATGTAAAAAGCTTAACACAGCCCAAACAAAACTTCCAGTGGAGGTGGAAACGTCGATTGTTTGAAATTGACACCGGTAATTAAAGATAGTATACGGCGTCGTGGCCTTTCATGTTTAATCATTCGGGTCACTTAGATCTTAGAAGAGGGGTACACCGTGAGCACAATAAAAATCATGCCATGCCTTGACATGAAGGATGGCCGGGTAGTGAAAGGTATACATTTTGTAGATTTGAAAGATGCAGGTGACCCTGTAGAAAATGCATTGTTCTATCAAAACGAAGGGGCGGATGAGCTGGCTATGCTAGACATAGCAGCAACAGTTGAAAATCGTAAGACGAGGCTAGAATGGGTTAAAAATGTCTCCTCAGTTATAGACATCCCGTTGACAGTAGGAGGGGGTATTTCCAGTCTGGAGGACATTGAGCTCGTCTTTGAGGCTGGTGCGGATAAGATTTCCATAAGCAGTGCTGCTGTCAGGAACCCGGATCTCGTCAGACAGGCTGCAAAGGCGTTCGGCTCGGAGAGTGTAACGGCAGCTATCGACGCCAGAAGGAATAAGGAGATGCCATCCGGATTTGAGGTGGTTATCTCGGGTGGCACGAAGCCTGCGGGCAAAGATGCCCTAGCCTGGGCTAAAGAGTGTCAGGAACTTGGTGCCGGCATGATACTGCCCACAAGTATGGATGGCGACGGGACCCAGGCCGGATATGATCTGGAATTTACGAGGGCGATTTCAGACGCTGTGGATGTGCCGGTGATCGCCTCAGGCGGGGCGGGAAAACTGGAGCATTTTTATGAGGCGGTTGTTCAAGGGGGCGCACAGATTTTACTGGCGGCCTCGGTCTTTCATTATCGTATTTTAAGCATCAGGGAAGTAAAGGAATATTTGCGAAAAAAGGGTTTGCAGGTCAGTTTATAAGGTATCTTGAAATATTGATCAGAAAAATTGTGCGCAGGCATTTACTTCCATAGAAAAAAATATCCGAGCCCTGTACCCCCGGTCTTTTCCCTCCCGGTCCTTAGATTCGCACCCATGTCCGGAGTTTCATAAAACCCCTCGTGGCAAAATACCAGTACGCCACTTCCGTCCTAAAATTTGATATAATTCACTAAGCGCCGGATCGGATTCACAGAAAGGCTTCTCCATGATACACTAGAATACTGCGGGGGGGGCCTTAAGGTTAAATGAAAAAAGGGATATTCTTTGATCTTTATGGAACAATAATCGACATAGAAACTGACGAGTACGACCCGTGGGCTTATTCGGTTCTCTGTCAGTATCTCACCTACCATGAGATAAATATAACCCCTGATGAATTAAAAAACGCTTATTTTGGCGAAACTGAGCGGCATTTTAAACAAAGCGCAGAGATATATCCCGAGCTGGACGTGTATGAAATTTTTTATAAAATCATGCACAAATACGGCAAGAACAAATATCCTAAAGGAACTATTATTGATGCTGCGATGCTGTTTCGATCCTTAACGAGAAGACGCTTCGGCATTTTCCCGTCGTCTTACGATGTACTAGGTCATCTGAGCCAAAAATACAAAATGGCAATTATCTCCGATGCTCAGTGGGTCTTTGCCGAACCCGAGATGGCAATACTAGGTCTTGACCGACACTTCAAGGTTAGAATCCTATCATCGCGGTTTGGGTTTAAGAAACCAGATGTGAGGCTATTTGAGCTGGCAATGGCAAAACTGGGGACAAGACCCGAAGAATCCATCTATATCGGTGACAATCCGTGCAAGGACATTGTCGGCGCAAAAAAAACGGGGATGAAATCTATACTTTTCAGGTCCGAGTGTCTTAAGTACGATGATCTGGAGGCTGATGGACATTTCTATGATTATTCTGAATTGGAAAAGACGTTATATGAAATATTTTGATCCGCACGAATCGCCTTCTCGAGTACAAATCTGCCGTGGGATTAACATCCCGTGAAACCTCATAACTAAGACATAAGCTTTCGGTCCTCGGCAATAAGTAAAACTAAGGATGAAATTTTTCTGCTGCACTGGGTTAGGGAAATCAGACAGGCGCGGAGAAGCTGCTGCCAACAAAAAGATAGCTTGGGAGGATAGTTGTTGGGCGTAGAGGGTGTATGCGATAATAAGTTATAGCTTTTAGTCAAGATTCTTGATACAAAGTTTTTGGGCTGGCGAAAGAATAGGTTTGGGCCATACAGAGATTCGGAGGCAGGCCATGTTCGGGAGACGATACACTCTGTTTAAGCTTCTGGGATTTGAAGTGAAGATAGATATCAGCTGGGTGGTCATTGCAGTCCTCGTCACCTGGTCGCTGGCCCTGGGTTTTTTTCCACAGTATTACAAGAATCTTTCTAGCACAACCTACTGGTGGATGGGCGCAGCGGGCGCACTGGGGCTGTTTTTGTCCATCATTTTTCACGAGCTCTGTCATTCTCTCGTGGCCAGGAGATACGGTATCCAGATGAAGGGAATTACCCTGTTCATTTTCGGCGGCGTGGCTGAGATGGATGAGGAACCCCCGAGTCCGAAAGCCGAGTTTATGATGGCCGTCTCCGGTCCGCTTGCAAGCATCCTGCTTGCCATCATTTTCTACGGAGTTCTTATCCTGGGCACAAAAAGCGGATGGCCGAATCCGGCCAAAGGTGTGATCGGCTATCTTGCATTCATCAACGGTGTCCTAGCCGCTTTCAATCTCCTGCCGGCCTTTCCCTTAGACGGCGGACGCATGCTCCGGTCGGCCTTATGGGGCTGGAAAAGAAATCTCCGATGGGCGACCCGGGTGGCGTCCCAGGTTGGGTTGGGGTTTGGGATGGTATTAGTTATCCTGGGGATATTATATGTCTTTCGCGGAAACGTCATCGGTGGAATATGGTGGTTCATGATCGGGATGTTCTTGCAGAAAGCAGCGCGTGTATCATATCAGCAGGTTGTAACGCGGCAGGCCTTTGAAGGCGAGAAGGTCAGACGTTTTATGCAACCCGATCCTGTAACGGTGCCGCCCTCGATTTCCATAGCCGAGCTTGTAGACCAGTATGTTTATAAATATCATTTCAAGATGTTTCCCGTTGTGGAGAGCGGCAGGGTAATCGGTTGTATTGCTATCCGGCAGGTAAAGGAAGTCCCGCGGCAGGAATGGGACCAGCATACCGTTGGCGAACTGGCTCAGCGATGCTCGGAAGAAAACACCATAGAGCCGGAGGCCGATGCCTTGAAGGCCCTTTCGCTCATGAGTCGAACGCGGAACAGCCGCCTCATGGTGGTCGAAGGCGACCGGCTGGTCGGCATCGTGGCGCTCAAGGATATGCTCGAACTGCTTTCCCTTAAAATGGATATTGAAGGCTACGAGGGATCGGATTGATGAGTCCGGGCATCTGCCTTGCGTAGCCCCCTGAAAAGCTGCCTCAGCTTATCCTGTAGATATTCCATATAAATATAGATAACCGGCGTTATGTAGAGTGTCAGGAACTGGGAAAGCAGCAGGCCACCAACCACGGCCAGACCCAAAGGACGGCGTGCCTCAGCTCCGGCTCCGAAACCTAGCGCAATGGGCAAGGTGCCCATGAGAGCTGCCATGGTGGTCATCATGATCGGGCGGAATCGGAGAATGCAACCTTCATAGATAGCATCTGCAGGCTTTTTGCCGGCATCTCTTTGTGCACTCAGAGCGAAATCGATCATCATGATAGCGTTTTTCTTTACAATTCCAATAAGCATGATGACGCCCATGAAAGCATAAATGCTGAGGTCTGTGCGGAAGATCTGGAGCGTCAGTAAAGCGCCGACCCCGGCCGAAGGAAGGCCCGAGAGGATCGTTAACGGGTGAATAAAACTTTCGTAAAGAATGCCGAGCACTATGTAGATAACCAGAATGGCCAGGATCAACAGAATCCACATCCCTTTCATGGATGATTGGAATTCCTGGGCGGTTCCCTGAAAGCTGGGGGTAAGTGTGGCGGGCAGACGCAACTCCTGCACCATCTTTTTAATCTTAGCTATGCCTTCGCCCAGGGCAATACCTGGCTTGAGATTAAAGGAAATAGTAACGGAGGGAAGCTGTCCGGTATGGTTGACCGCCAACGGTCCTATGCGTGGAGTTACTTTAGCCACACTATCTGCGGGCACCAGCCGGCCGTTGTCCGAGCGGATGTAGAGTGCGGACAGCGAGGCTGGAGACATCTGGTACCGGGGTTCTACCTCCAAAATGACCTGATACTGATTTGTAGGGGTGTAGATCGTGGAGATTTGCCTGGAACCATATGCGCTATAAAGGGTTTTTTCAACCTGTTCGGCCGTGATGCCGAGGGCCTGAGCCTTGTCCCGGTCGATTTCCACCACGACCTGAGGACTGGTAATCTGTAAATCGCTGGTCACATCCTGGAATTCCGGAAGTTCACGCATTTTGGCTTCAAGAACAGGCGCCCATTGGTAGAGTTCTTTAATGTCCGGGCTTTGAAGGGTGTACTGGTACAGGCTTTTGGTCAACCGCCCTCCGATGCGGATGGCCGGGGGATTCTGCAAAAAGGCGTTTATCCCCGGGATGTTGGCCAACTTCGAGCGTAGTTTTTGGATCACCTGGTCTACGCCCAGGTGGCGCTCGGAGCGGGGCTTCAGATGAATGAACACGCGCCCGGAATTGCTGGTCACGCTCGAGCCGCTAGTACCCACAGAAGACATAAAGGAATCAATAGCCGGTTCCTGTCTGATCACATCGGCTGCAGCTTTCTGGTGCTGGACCATGGCGTCAAAAGAGATACCTTGTGCCGCTTCGGTGAAGCCGAATATCTGGCCAGTATCTTGGCTGGGGATAAAGCTTTTGGGGGCTACGACAAAAAGATAGACGGAGACAAAGACGAGAAATACGGACAGGGCAATGGTTGCCGGACCGTGGCGTAAAACCCATTTAAGGCTTCGATCGTAGGTTCGAAGCATAGCCTCGAAAAAACGTTCTGTAGTGCGGTAGAGACGGCCATGTTCCTCCATGGCTGGTGGCTTTAGGAACCGACTGCAGAGCATAGGTGAAAGGGTCAAGGAAACAAAGCCGGACACGAGGATGGCGACGCCAATGGTCACTGCGAATTCATGGAACAATCGCCCCAGAATGCCTCCCATGAAGAGTAGCGGGATAAATACTGCTGAGAGAGATAGGGTCATGGACAGAATAGTGAAACCGATTTCTTTGGAACCGTCGAGCGCGGCCCGAAGCTTTCCCTTTCCCATCTCCATGTGCCGGACAACATTTTCCAGCATAACTATGGCATCATCCACGACAAAGCCCACGCAAAGAGTCAGCGCCATCAATGAGAGGTTATCCAGACTGTAGCCCAGAAGGTACATAATCGCGAACGTGCCGACAATAGATGCGGGGAGTGCCAGACTGGAAATAATCGTGGCTGAGATGTTTCGCAGAAAGAGAAAGATCACCAGAATGACCAGACAGATGCTGAGGTAAAGGGTGAACTTGACGTCTTCGATCGATTCACGGATAGATTCGGATCGGTCATAGAGGATATTGAGATCTACCGAAGCAGGCATTTGCTCACGGAATGTGGGCAGAAGCTTTTTGATAGCATCCACTACCTCAACGGTATTAGTCCCCGGTTGCCGCTGAATGGCGAGTATAATGGCGCGGGTGCTGGTCGATCTGGTGTTGTACCAGCTTGCCACCTTATCATTTTCCACACCGTCAACGATCCTGCCCAATTCCTGGAGCCGGACGGGGGAGCCATTGCGATAGGCTACGATTAGCTGTCGGTAGGCGGCCGCCTCGGTGAGCTGGCCGGTGGCCTGCACCGTGAAGGCCTGGTACTTCCCATGGAGTGTTCCCGTGGGCAGGTTGACGTTTTCCCTGGCTACGGCTCGTTCTACCTCGTCGATTCCAATGCCCGTTGAGTTCAAGGTATGAGGGTTCAACTGAATGCGCACGGCATACTTTTGCGCCCCATAGACCTGGACCTGAGCTACGCCAGCGATCATGGAGATGCGCTGGGCCATCAGCGTTTCTGCATATTCGTCCACGGTTGAGAGCGGCAGGATGGACGAACTTAAGGCCAGATAAAGAATGGGTTGGTCAGCGGGGTTCACCTTCCGATATGAGGGCGGACTGGGCAGGTCTGCCGGGAGGAGCCGCTGGGCTTTGGAAATGGCAGTCTGGACATCCTGGGCGGCAGCATCAAGGTCCCGGTCCAGGGAGAACTGCAATGTGATCTGGGTGATTCCCAGTGCACTGGTTGAAGCCATAGAGTCCAGGCCGGCAATGGTAGAAAATTCCCGCTCAAGAGGAGTTGCGACAGATGAAGCCATGGTCTCAGGGCTGGATCCGGGGAGACTGGCGGATACTTGAATGGTGGGGAAGTCCACATTGGGCAACTCGCTCACCGGGAGGAGCTTATATCCTACGATACCGAAAAGCAGAATGCCCATCATGACGAGGGTCGTCATGACCGGCCGGCGAATGAAGAGTTCCGGGATATTCATCGGCCGGCTTCCTTGCTGCTTTTCTCGATATCCTCGATTATTTTCACCTTAGCACCCGGGGCGAGCCGGAGCTGGCCATCAGTTACTACCTTTTCCCCGGGGCTGATTCCCTTCTCGATGACGACTTCGTTATCGACTGTTCTTCCCACGACGACCAGGCGGTATTCTACGGTGAGGTCAGGCTTTACGACAAATACGTACTGGCTGTCCTGCCCTGTCTGAAGAGCCTGGGAAGGAAGCACAACCGCATCGGGCTGTGTAGTAAGTTCAAGGATCACATTGACAAACTGCCCAGGCCAGAGTGCCTGGTCTGCATTGGCATAGGTTGCCTTGAGTTGAATAGTTCCTGTCGTTCGATCTACGGTATTATCCAGCAGGCTAAGTTTGCCCCGGACAGGGTAGCCCTCGTTGCCGGGAACCGTGGCCAAAACTTCCAGTTTCCGTGTGGCCATATGTTTCTTCAACTCTGGTAGATTCTGCTCCGGAACGGCGAAGACCACGTATATAGGGCTGGTCTGATTGATGGTTACCAGAGGCTTATCGTTATCATTAGCCTTGATAAGGTTGCCTTGGTGCACTTTTAGTTCTCCGGTGTAGCCGGTGACTGGAGATCGGATAAAACAGTATTTAAGCTCAAGTTTCGCTTTTTCCACGGCGGCCTCATCTGCTGATACGCTAGCCTCAAGAGCGGCGGCATTGGTGCGGACCTGGTCGTACATCTCTTCTGCCACATAGCCCTTTTTAGCCAGGGAACTGTAGCGCTCAACTTGTCTTAATGCATTTTGCAACTGGGCCCGGTTCCTGGCCAGGTTGGCTTCAGCCTGCCTGACCTGCATCTCAAAGGGACGAGGGTCGATTGTAAAAATAAGGTCTCCCCTATTTACTCTTTGACCTTCTTTGAAATGGACGGCTACCAGTTCTCCCGAGACCTGAGCTTTTACGGAAACGGTAGAAAAGGCCTGCACATTCCCGATGGCCTGTAGCTGCACGGGTACGGTTTTCTTCACTGCAGTGCCTATGGTTACCGGTACGCTGACCTTTTTGCGATCCTCGGCCTTGGGTTTGCCAGATGCATTACGGGAACAGGCTGAGAGTAAACCAAGAACCGCCAGCAGTCCCACTATAAACACGAAAGGAGTTCTGAGACCGAAAGTTGACTTCCTTGCAGTACGCAATATCATTTTTTATTCCCACCACTTAGAGTATTCGAGAGACCAGCAGCCAGATTTCATTACCGCAATTTAAGACCATGAATCATTTTTTTCTTTGCGCCCGTATTCTCTTTCTTCTTTTGAAAATCCTCTTATAGCACTTATGGAAAAGCGCGTGATCTGGTCGGCAAGCCGCTCGATTTCTGCATGCCCGAACTTCTGGGGGTGAAACCTAAGAACGACGGGACGGGCATGGCGATAGAAAAGGCATTGTCCCATGATGCTCATAGCAGAGACGCGGGTTGATTCCTCGCTGGGATTGCTGCCCATAAGTTCCTGCACGATTGAGGTAAGACGCCTGTAAAGCGGCCGGATCACATTTTCAATGACCTGATCGAGCGCGACTGTGGGCTCGGCGATTTCCCGGGCCATAAGTTTTCCATGCCATGCGGGGCGGCCTTCATCAAGGATTCGAAAAAGAAATGACCGGATAAACACATGAAGCCGTTCTTCGGCAGTTGCCCCCTCCTTCAGACCGAGATCCGGCGGATATTTTTGGATCGCAAAACTGAGGCTGTGCGTCAAGACGGCGGAGTAAAGCCCTTTCTTGTTGCCGAAGTAATAGTTGACGGCGGATACGTTGGCGTTGGCGCGCCGGGAAATCTCCCGTACCGTGGCGGCACGAAAACCGTGTTTGGCAAATAACTCTCCGGCTGCTTGCACCAGACGCTCTCGGGTGTCCAGAACACTCTTATCTGTCATTTCTTCTTCCACGGCGTTTCTGTAAAACAAATGTTTAAAACAGGTGTTTTATGGTGTCAAGGGATATTTTTACTTTGGCTGTTTTGCCACTGGCTGAACACATGATCGAATTTGAGTCCTATATTTTCTCTTATAATTGACTTTAGTCGATCATTATGCGATACATTTTTAGCAATAGTCCGTCCTTAGTAGCAATTTTGTTAACGTGGTGGCCTTGTTTCGAACGCGATGAAAGTAGAGGAAAAGAAAGAAAAACTGCGGGAGCTTTACGATCAGCATGAAAAGGATGCGGTCGGGTTTAAGAAGGCGGCGGCCTGCGTGGTGGGATGTGCTGGCTGCTGTATAGACGTGGGGAGTATTGATATTACTACGCTCGAAGGCATCCTCATTCATGAGCGGATGGCTACCATTGAAGAGTCGCTTCAGTTCGAAATAAGGGCCAGACTGGCGCAAAACAAGGCGGGGAGAGAAGAGGGTAAGCTTTCCCGCTGTGCATTTCTCAAGGTGGATAATACATGTATCATCTATGATATTCGGCCTTTTAGCTGCAGGCAGCTCTATTCGGTCAAAACGTGCAACGGTGCACCGCCAACCATGCACCGGCAGGCTGTGGAGCTGGCCAGGCAGACGGTGAAAAGGATGCAGCAACTTGACTCTAAAGGGTATTCCGGGCATCTCAGTTATATTCTCTATTTACTGGACCAGGAAAAGTTCCGGAAACCGTATTTGCGCGGCGGCTCTGATCCGCGGAAGATAGTGGATTTTGGGCGCAGCCACAGGATATTCATTAATCGTTTTGTCTCCCGGTGAAGGCTATTACTGGTCTACCAACACCAGGAAGGAATCGGTTGTGTTTTGACACAGGTGGAGGAGATTATGAGATGGGTTGTTATTATCTCATCTGAAGACGGAGAGACTATTTACAATGCGTTGCGGCTGGCTGCTGTGGCCGTGAAAAAGCAAAACGAGGTTAGCGTCTTCATGCTGGGGAAAGGCGTGGAATTCCGAGAAAAGACTACCCCAGACTTTGACATTATGGGCCAGGTTGATGCATTTGTGGAGGCAGGCGGCGAACTTTTTGTCTGAGGTGTATGCCTTAAGATCCGTGGTCGCACGGGTTCGGCGGCATGTCCCTTGGCATGGATGGATGACCTCTACGAATTGATTGCCGAGGCTGACAAAGTCCTTACTTTTTAGAAATGTCTTGCTGAAGGTGGGATATTTACAGCGCAATGCACCTGCGCTGTTACTGCTGCGGACCATTTTTTTCTTGACAAAAAACAGCCCCTTAGCTAAGGTCAGCCTTATAATTTATAAGAGGAATCGGACGATGGGAGAAAAGGGCCTCTATAGCCCCGGATATTATTACTTTTATTGCTATGGTACCGTGGTCTGCCCATCGTCTCTGGGATAGGGCTTACAATCTCAAGGCCGTGGGCAGGCCCAAAAGCTCACGGCTTTTTCATTTTTGAATAGGGAGGCCGTGGCAGAGAAATTCTTCACGGCCTTTTGTATTTGAAGGAGGATAGTATGATGACTGGAAAGCAGATCCGTATGGAGCGCATCTTTAACCGTAATACCCGGAAGACGGTCATTGTACCCATGGACCATGGAGTGACCGTGGGGCCAATCGAAGGCCTCATTGATATGAAAAAGGCGGTCAATGCGGTGGCCTCAGGCGGTGCTAATGCCATCGTTGTGCACAAGGGCATTGTAGGGGCGGGCCACCGCATTGACCGCCTTTTTCATATCAATG
>CAYSYZ010000051.1:0-13233 GCA_964435205.1 uncultured Desulfovibrionales bacterium | reverse complement strand
AATTTTCACACAACTCTCTTGATTTTTTACAATATCGGAATTTACAGCCAATTTAATTTTTCGAGTATCGTAAAGAAAAGGAAAAAAGTCTACCGCCCCATGGTTGTATTTTTTAGTTGCTTTTATTCTCTTAATAGTTGTATAAGCACTTCTAACTGCCATTTCTCCACCCCTTATCTTCCAAAGGTAGAGGGTCTGCTGTGCCAAAGGGCATATCCAATCCGCTTCCTTCAGAGACTAGTGATGGGAGAAGTGGATCTGACGCTATCTCAATTTTGAAGGGCCACTAGAATCTATCTGATAAGATTTGGAAAAAATACTATGTCGCGATAAGGAGAAAACAAATGGGAGTAAAAAGGATCCTCATCGTAGATGATGAGGAAGAGATGAGAACTTTACTGTTTAAGAGCTTTACGTTTTTTGGTTACGAAGTAGAGACTGTAGAAAATGGAATAGAGGCTATCAAGCGGATTGCCGTGAAAACTTATGATTTAATTATTACGGATTACAGGATGCCCAAGATGGACGGTCTTGAATTAATACAAAGAATACAGATGATAATTCCATCTATCCCTGTTCTCGTAGTTACTAGCGATGGACCGGAATGCGAGCTCCTGAAAAGCGGAGCCTTAGCCTGCATCAAAAAACCATTTAGTATCTTCGAGTTACAAAAGATCTCGCAAAACATCCTCGATGGACGCCATCCTCTTACGTCTACCTGAAGATATGGATAGCAGTGCTTTTCAGTGAGGAAGTAACATTACAGAAAGCTATCCCCCACCCGGAAGCCATCGGAAACCCGCAAAATCCTCTGTGCATACTGAGCGCACTCGGGGCTGTGGGTCACCATAATGATGGTTATCCCATCGGAGTTCAGAGCCTGAAAGAGACTCATGATCTCCCTGCTGGTCTTTGTATCGAGGCTTCCTGTCGGTTCGTCTGCCAGAAGGATAAGGGGCTCGTTAACAATAGCCCGGGCAATGGACACGCGTTCTTGCTCTCCCCCGGAGATCTGGCTCGGCAAGCGGCCGGCCTTTCCCGCCAGGAAGAGAAATGCTTGCAAGAAGCCTCGTTAGATGAAGCGTTCAAGAATGGGGATGTTAAAGAGTTAACAAAATGGCCAGGGACCTTGGTCTGCCAAACCCAAAGGAAAGGTAGTAATCGAAACAGTGAAAACTACTGGAAACGTTAGGTACTGGCGCGACGCCGAAGGCGTACACCATGTACCAAAGCGGCATCTGGATGATATTATTATAACTACGATATAAATATTGATTATCAATTAAATATGTGCCATATAATATATCAACGTACGCTATGAGCAAGAAAATACTAACAAAAAGAATCATCCTGTATGAGTTAACTGGATTTGGAGTGGTAATACTCGCACTTTGGCTGGATGAGGTACTAGACCTACCGCATTACTTGTTCGGCACTTTGGCAACCCCCATAAACTGGGCGGAAAGCATTTTCGAGACCGTCCTTGTCCTTACTCTGGGCGCCCTTATTATTCTTCTGTCATGGCAATGTTTAAAGCGAATTAAATATCTGGAAGGGTTCTTACGCGTATGCTCATTTTGTAAAAGGATTAGGGTGGAGAGAGAATGGATCCCCATTGAACAGTATATAACAACACATTCCGAAGCCGAAATTTCCCATACTCTGTGCCCGGAATGCACTGAAAAACATTACAGTCAATTTTTACGAAAAGGCAAAAAAACCTCGTTCAGTGCTTGATAGAAGCAACCCCGAAAGACACGTGCTCCGTCATACGGCCTGCGCCGGCCGGTGCTAATGAACCCGGCGTCCTGTTTTGTCCTCACAAGGTCTGACCTCCTTAAAAAGTCTTGCAATTAAACTTTATTCCAAAGTAGCATTTTTATAGGGTGTTTTTTCTCTAACAGCCCTCCGGGAGAAGCACACGTGGGGGAAAAGGTCGATATAGAGAAATATGCCATTCCCATAGAAAAACTTCGCTGGGACTGTCCCCCAGAAATGTTTCAATTTGAGTGCACAACGGATATCGAGCCTCTCAAAGAATTTATCGGGCAGAAGAGGGCCCTTGCTTCTATCGATTTTGGCCTGACTATAGAAAGACCTGGTTATAACCTTTTTTTAACCGGGCTTACCGGAACCGGCAAGGCCACTACAATCAAGACCTGCCTGGAAAAATTCATCACCGATAAAAAGGCGAAAGGCGTAGAATATCAAACCGCTGACTGGTGTTATGTCTACAACTTCTCTAACCCGGATCGCCCGCGAATCCTGAAACCAGGACAGGGTCATGGCAAGTCTTTCAGCAATCATATGGAATCACTCCTTAAGACCATGAAAGAGGTGATACCGAAAGCACTAAGCAGTGAAGAATATGCCAAACGTAAACAGGAAGTCATGGAAGTGAACCAGAAAAGGTACCAGGAGGCCATTAATGCCCTGGAACTTGAAGCCAAGGGGAAAAATCTGATGGTGCAGATCTCTTCTATAGGAGCTGCTGTCGTCCCTCTGGTCGAAGGAAAACCCATGTCAAGAGAAGACTTTTTGGCCCTTAAAAATGAGGAAAGAGAGCCAATTGAGTCAAAGCGCCGGGAAATAATGAAAAAAATTGAGGAGACTTACAGCCTGCTTCGTGAACTGGAAAAGGAAGCGGCAGAAAAGATGAAGGAGATTAATACCAAGGCTGGAGAATTTGCCATCTCTCGCCCCTTTGAAGACCTGATTGCAAATTACCGTGAATACCCAGATGTGATAGATTTTCTGAAGGAGGCAAAAGAATACACCCTGACTAAGCTGGATCTATTCACTCAAGTGGCTGTGCCCTCCCAGACTCCGGCAACTTTTCCTGTTCCTGAAAGAGACCCTTTCATCGCTTATAGAGTCACCGTTTTCATTGATAATAGTTCTCTGGAAGGCCCACCAATAATTATCGAACCCAATCCTAACTGGTTCAACATGTTTGGCAAGGTTGAAAGGCGAGCTTTAATGGGCACATACGTGAGTGACCATACCATGATTAAACCAGGGGCGATTCAACTTGCCAATGGCGGTTATTTAATACTCAATATCCGAGATGTCCTGCTTAACCAGGGCGTATGGGAGGGACTCAAAAGGGTTATCAGAACCAAAGAGGTTAGAGTAGAAGACCCCTGGGAACAGTTTAGTTTCTTTACACCCCAGGGCATGAGGCCCCAACCAATGCCTGTACAATTCAAAATAGTGGTAATGGGCGATGACTCCCTTTATCAGCTTCTCTCTTCCTATGACGAAGACTTCTGGGAAATGTTCAAGGTAAAGGCCGACTTTAATCATCAAATCCAGCGTACAGATGAGAATATAAAACCTTATGCCTGCTTTATCCGGACCTGTTGTGATGACGAGAAACTTTTACCTTTTGATCGTACCGGAGTGGCAAAAGTTATCGAATATACAGCCAGGGCGGCAGGTGACCAGGAAAAGCTATCTACCAGATTCGGCCAATTAAAGGATCTGCTTGTTGAGTCTGATTACTGGGCCAGACGCGAGCAAAGCCAGATAATAACCGGCAATCACGTAGAAAAAGCAGTAAAGGAAAAGGTCTATCGGCTGGATCTGGTGGCTGAACGGATCCGCGAGCTAATCGCCGAAGGAACCATTATGGTTGATGTGGATGGTGCTGTTGTAGGGCAGGTCAACGGGCTTTCTGTTTATGATCTCGGAATATTTAGCTTTGGACGTCCCTCCCGTATTACAGCCAGGACCTTCCTGGGCAGACACGGTGTAATAAATATTGAAAGAGAATCTCAGCTTAGCGGGCGTATCCATGACAAAGGCGTGCTTATCCTTTCCGGTTACCTTGGAGCAAAATATGCCCAGAATAAACCTCTCTCCCTTTCGGCCAGTATCTGTTTCGAACAGTCCTACACGGGAGTGGAAGGAGATAGTGCTTCTTCCACAGAACTCTATGCCATCCTCTCCTGCCTCGCTGATTTAGGTATCAGGCAGGACCTAGCGGTTACCGGATCAGTAAATCAAAAAGGTGAAATCCAACCGATTGGAGGCGTGAATCAAAAGATCGAAGGTTTTTTTGATGTCTGCAAGGTCAAGGGATTGACCGGTGACCAGGGTGTCATAATTCCTCATCAGAACATCAGAAACCTGATGCTGCGCGAAGATGTGGTCAAGGCCGTAAAGGAAAAACAATTTCATATTTACGCGGCAAAGACCATTGATGAGGGGATCGGCATACTAACAGGTATACCGGCTGGTGAAAAACAGCCGGACGGGACTTATCCTGAAGGCACGGTTAACGACCTGGTAGACAGGCGTCTAAAGGAACTGGCTGCCGGGTTAAAAGAGTACTACACTCCGGTGTACGAAACCCATTAAAACAAAACAGAGGAGGTATGGTTATGGCAAACAAGATTTCCTGGGAAACATCCATGGATGCCGCTTTGTCACGGGCCAAAGCCGAGAATAAGATGGTGCTGCTTGACTTCTTTAATCCGGGGTGAATTGGCTGCCAGCAGATGGATGCGGTTACGTATCCCGATCCTAAGGTTGTCACCTTTGTAACGGAAAATGTCATCCCCCTTCGGGTCCCGCATAATGCCCAACCTCTAGCCGCCAACTTTAACGTCAAATGGACCCCGAATCTGATCGTTCTGGATTTTGAAGGCAAAGAACACCACCGAGTGGTTGGTTTCCTGCCACCGGATCAATTCATTCCATTCCTTTTGCTGGGCATGGCGAAGTGCTATTTTGACACGGATCAATTTGATGACGCCTTGCGAAACCTGGAAAAGCTCCTGGCCGATTATCCTGAAAGCGACTCCGCGCCTGAGGCTATTTATTTGCAGGGAGTCTGCCGTTATAAGAGCACACATGATGCGAAACCTCTAAAAGAGGCTCAAGAAAAACTAGCCACCCAATATCCATCGAGTGAGTGGACCAAACGGGCGCATCCATACCGCCTTTTGCAAAATTTGGTTTTTGGGACCCCCTGGGAGGACTTATGGGAAATATTCAAAGGGTAGAGACAAAAGAAGATGCTCTTAATCTCTTGGATGTCGCCCTTGAACATGAATGGGCGGTAAGCTTTGAGTACACGATTCATGCCTACTCCATGCCCAAAGGCAAGTTCTTTTATGAAGACCCGATCATGAAGAATAGAACAGATATTCGCGCCCAGACGATTCAGATCGGCATTGACGAAATGTACCATTCCCTCCAGCTCGCCGTCATCATCACTCAGATGGGTGGAACTCCCTCGTTTAAAACAGACGCCGTCGTTCGCTATCCAAAAATTATGGACAATCTGAAAAGAGACAAGGAGACGGAGGATATGGTCACTCATCTCTACCAGTCCGCGCAATTTCCAGGAGGCGGGTTCCCGAAAATACAGAACATGATCCTGAATATCTCCTATGACGAGGTTCGCCACTCGGACCAGTTCGCCGCCATGATGGAGGCCATAAGAAATCAAGTTGCGGAAGATGCCCTCTGCTACCAGCCCAACCCGGAAAATATTAACCGGGAAGAAGTACTGCGTCTCCATGAAATTACCCGTCTGGAAAATGAACTGATGCACCGCTATCTAAAATATGTATTTTTATTCAGTGAACATCAGGATGTCAGCCAGCGGCTGTTCAAAAACTCCATCAATCATATGAGGCACTGGGACAAAAACGCCGGTATCCTGATAAAATGGGGAGATGTAATACAAATTGAAAACGCTGAAAAAGATGCAGATGGAGTTGAAAAGAGTACAAAGCCCATGCCCTCTGCTTATCCGGGAGATAATCGTTTAAAAGCACTGGAGAATTTGCTTCTCGCCGAAGAAGCCCTGGTAGCTAAGTACGAAGAACTCATCTACTTGGTCCCCGATGGTGAGATTAAGGATCAGCTCAACCTTCATCTTGGCCTGAACCGGGAACACCTCTTTACTCAAAACTGGTTGCTGAAAAACGCCCATAAGATAACGGGCCTGGAATAAAACCGCACCTTTCTCGCCGGTATGGCCGAAAGTTTCTCTGCTCTGCTGCTAGCAGTCCTTACTTTGGAGCCAGGAATCTCGATGGTTACTAACACCCATGTGTAACAAAGAGCCTGGAGAAGAAAGGCCCAGTGCACGTGCTTTTTTTACAAATCTGCATGCCGATAGGCCATGGTCAGATAGGATTCGGCTGCTGCTCAAGAACAACTGGAAGAAGATCATAACCTTTCGTAATTGCTGCGGTCACCCTGGCGAGCCAGGCTGTTGAGAGGTCGAAAGGAAGCGTCCTCGGTGAGGAACAGACACAGAAACTAGACGGTGGCGGGAGGAGGCGAAAACCCCTGAGTGAAGCACTCGATGAGCAGTTAAAGCAACTCAACAAGCGGATCAGCCGTTTCAAATGGTTCGTGGGAAGTATCGTGCTTGTGCTTGCATCGATTGTAACGGCACTTTCATTCTATATCATATATATCCTTGAACCGCAGAAAGAGTTACTACGCAAACTAAAAGCAAACCCAAAAGAAGAAACTGATAAGACACGAACACACACCGCCAGCCAACCAGGGCTTATTCTTCTGGGACTCAATCGAAAACCGCTGGAGGGGCAGAACATTAACGCAACAATTGGAAGAAATCCGGACGGGACGGAATGGCTTGGTTTTCGTATCATAGAACGAAACGAAGGAGGCGCACCGAGTGGACCCCTCTTTTTAAAGGTCTACACATCAGATCCCCTCATTCTCGGTTCGCCAAGCACTGACGAACCAGATTTCAAATACGAGGGTTATATCACCCCCGATCGCCGCCCGATTCCGGCACTCCCGGCCGGCGTTTCGGTCGCCACCCAGTTGAAACTTCAGCTCTTGGGACCCGCCATATTATCTGGAAGATACCCTGCGTTGATTAAAGTGTATTATGGAAACGGGCACGTATCACAAGCCGCTTTTCATCTGGAGATCGTTGGCGGTCGCCCTCCGCGTCGACGAAGGTAAAGGACGGCTTCCGCCCCGGTCGGATTTATATCCGATCTCACCCGGCTTTACCCCGGCAAACCTAGATTTTGCCCCTTCTTTTTGGGCCAGAAACTAAAAATGATAAGCTACACCCAGGAGCAAATTGGTATACTGCAGCTCATCAAGTTCACCCAGGCCCCAGACATAATCTGCCTCGAGTCCGATGGAAATGTCTCTGCTTACATAAAAATCAGCCCCTATTCCAGCCTTGACGCAGGCGTCCGTATCAGAAATATCTGATGTGAGTGCAACGCCGCCAGCCGATGCCGTTAGATCAGGAGAGGAATGCATCCAACCGATCCCGGCTGCCAGATAGGGCTTGACGATGCGTGAGCCAAAATCGGCAAAAAATTTTCCCACAAACATATAAGTCTCAACGTCAACCTCCACCTTTGTACCCACTGGTGCGCCTGAAACCATAACCGTCCCATTCCAATCAAAATCGGAAAGGTAAGCAAATTCAAATTCAAGGGCCAGGAACCTGCTGAACTGGTAACCTGCTCTGGCGTTAAATCCCCAGGTGTCGTCAAGATTTATAGGTGTCGTGTCTGCACTAATCGTATCGAAGTCCTCCCAGGCGTAAGAACCTCCGACGCCGATATACGGACCGATGTCCCCTGCATATAATGGCCCAGAAAAGAATAATACCAAAAAAATTGCTGCAACCATTAAACGCCATTTCATGATCTTGCACCTCCATCCTTTTAAACCTGCCCAGGCCTGTATCGAAGCATCCATGGGCTATATTAAAATGTTCGCATAGTCCGGAAAACCACGTCAAGCCTTTTAATAGTACTAGTTTTATGCTGATGCTTCCCTGCTGATTTTCTGCTTTTTTTAGGCTCTTAGATGTCCACGTTCTCACCGATAAGAACATCTAAAGGCCATGAACGTGCCGATTCGAATCAAGGTAATTCGGTAATTCTAGTTTTGGAAACAGGAGAAACCCGGCGGTGAAAGCTGATATCGAGCGAATAGATATGCTCTTCTATGCACCAGCAGGCCAGGGGCCGCAAAACGCCTGCTGGAAGCAATCGAGGTATTGATTCCCAAACCAAAGCTAGAGATATGCCGAACAATTGATAGCCTTGAAACAAGTCTTCGCGGTCCCGTACATAACGTGGCCGCTGCCGTTCTCCTGGCTACTAGCAAAGATGCCTTTTCAGAGATTCTCTCCATTAGCGGGTTGTTTCATGACGTTCCCATTATTCTGGTGCTTCCGGACAGAGAGGCAGAAACCGTAGCGAAAGGGCACACCTTATACCCGCGCTTTATGGCTTATATCGACGGCGACTTGACGGATGTGGCTGCAGTATTAGGCAAAATGTTGGGCAGTTATAATTCAAGAAATAAAGACCTAGCTGACCTGAGTGACGCCTGTGGGTGCTTATGCCAACGCCCCTGGTCTCGAAATGACAGGTGAGGGCCAAAGAAACCGGCTTTTCCTTGTCAACTATGCCTCTAACCATCTCCCAGATGGGCGTGCGTTCCTGAGATCAAAAAACCACTATCCAGCTCTTCAATCAGGCTTTAGCCGGTAATATCCACTTAAAACCTGAACGAATAGGGCCTTGTTAAAAACCGCCGGTAGAGACCGGCCCCCGTACAGTAGCAAAGCCAAGTATCTCTTGACTTTAAAGGGATACTTAAGATAGTGTTTTTCTGTGAAAGGCCCTGATATGCAATCAAACCGCCTGGTAAGATTGATGGAAACTATTCTTAAGATCAAGGCCCAGCCTCACCAAACCCGGCAGCAGTGTCTAGCCTCCCTTAGTATTGCCAAATCCCAGTTCTACCGAGACCTTCAGCTACTCAACGAGCTGGGATTGTCACTTAAATACTCTGGCCACGGAAAGGCCTTTGTGATAAAAAATGAACCTGCTTTTTCCATAGGTGCCCTATCTCTGGGGAATATTATGGCTCTTTTATTGGCCGTCCGGCAGCAGGTTCTGATGCTACGACACGATTTTCCTCTCGCCTATGGCGCTTACGCTGCTTTAAGCAGTATTATTGATGCCCTTCCATCGAAAACTCGAAAAGAATTGACGGATATGGTGGATAAATTGATTGTCCGGGATGGATTCGGCTGTCATAAAACCACTCTGGATAAACTGCAGGACGCTGTCCAGGGCAGACACCGCATCCTGATAGACTACCAAAAAGAAGATGGTGGGGCACAACGCTATACTGCCGATCCAGCTCGACTATACTTCGAGCATAGCCATCTGCTCCTTGATGCCTTCACGCCTGAAAGCAAAGAGGAAAAAACATTTCGTGTCCCACTCATTAAACAAGTGATAAAAACCCCCTTCCTCATCCCTCATCGATGATCAGCCCAGACGCAATGGACGCCCCGAGAGTCGTCACACTTCTCACGGACTTCGGTACCAAAGATACCTATGTTGGTATTATGAAGGGGGTCATCCTTTCCATATGCCGAAATATACAACTTGTGGATTTAACCCATGACATTCCTCCGCAGGATGTAAGGATCGCAGCGTGGCAGATCCATATTGCGTATAGGTACTTCCCAAGCGGAACGATACACGTAGCAGTCGTCGATCCCGGAGTGGGCACTTCTCGCAGGCCTGTCGTCGTTGCCTGCAACGGCCACCTGTTCGTCGGGCCGGATAATGGCCTTTTTACCCTGCTTTACCAGTCGGGAAAGCCTTTTGAAGTGTACGTGTTAAATCAGAGGATTTTCTTTCTAGACACAATCTCGACTACTTTCCACGGCCGGGATATCTTTGCTCCGGTAGCCGGACACCTGGCCTGCGGAACCCCGCCTGGAGATATGGGAGTTACGATCACCAACCCCGTCTCCCTCGCCGGTATGAAACCCAGGGTTCAGGAAAAGATGCTGCAGGGTCAGGTCGTTGCAATAGACCGTTTTGGAAACGTTATTACCAACATCTTAGAGGAAGAGTTTAAAAACTTCGTCAAGGATAAGCCTTTTGTAATAAAGGCAGGTAGCGTCTGCCTGAAGTCACTACATATGACATATGCCGAGGGTGCAAAGCGTGCTATAATAGCTGTTATCGGCAGTGGAGGCTATCTCGAGGTTGCCGAGGTCACGGGGAGCGCAGCCCAAAAGCTTAATATGGGCCTGGGAGATCCAGTAACAGTATCCGTTGAGGCCCGGAGGTAGGGAAAATAGCCCTTGATAGAAAAGCAGCCAGTATATTTTTTGGTACCAACATTCTATTTTATTTCAATCACTGGATGGTCCTGGCATTTCTGCCCGTCCTGCTCAAGCAATACGGCCTTAGCGATGCCCGTATCGGAATAATAATCGGTACGTTTTCCATTGCCTCGATGTTGCTTATGCTCCCTATGGGAGTTTTTTCTGATTACTTTTCCCCCAAGAAAACAATCATTGCCGGCACATGTTGCTTATCGCTATATTTTTTGTTCCTTCTCGTCTCCCAAAATTTTTACTGGCTTCTCCTTTCCGTATCCATTGGCGGTGCCGGTGCCTCCGCCCTCTTCATCGTACTTTCTTCCCTTTACCTCAAGCTCGTTCCACGTTTTAACATAAGTCGGCAGGTAGCTGTCTACCACGTGGGCGGATATCTGGGATATGCTCTGGGACCACTTATCGGGGGGTTGATTATTTCTTATCACCCCCTGAAGTATTTGATCGGCATGGCCTGGATCTGTTCCCTGGGGCTTATTGTGCTGGCCTTATTTCTCAAGGATTCCACCCCCATCAAGTTTAGCCTCCAGGAATACGGAACAGATATAAGGAAACCGGGCAGCCTTCTTTTGATCCTCGGCGTATTTGTCCTGGCCACACACTTTGGCGTAGAGCAAACCTCCTTTACGCTCCTCATGAAAGAGAAGCTGCGATTTACACCCGGAAGAGTTGGCTATATGTTTACGTGCATCGGGCTGTGGATGGCCTTTCTCGCTCCCTTGGTCGGCTATATCATGGATCGCAGGCAGACGGTTGTAGTATTCCTCTTCACTGGCCTGACCATATCGGCTATCTTCCAATTGTTAACTGGAAAAGCCGGGTCATTCGCCAGCCTGCTCATCACCAGGATAATGCACACGACCGGGGATGCAGTTGCCATTCTGGGCATCGGAGTCTTGACCGCCGTTTTCTTCCCCGAGGCACGCCTGGGAGGAAATTCGGGGTTGCTTTATGTCGTGCGTACGGCAGCCATGTTTTCCGGAGCGGTAGTTGCCGGCCTTTTAAATAGCCGGTGGGGATACAGCATATCCTTTATTGCTAACGGTCTCTTCATTTTCTTTTTTACAGCCATCCTGGCCATATTCTTTAAAAGCTACTTCCCCCGAAAGCAGATACAATAAATGCCGGCTCTCGTATACCCCGGAGAGAGTGTACGGACCAGGCCTTCCTGAAATTCTTTGGCCTCAGCCTGGTAATGTGACGCCAACTTTGTGACCGGAATATCGCCATTGCCCGTTCACACCCAAATAAGTTATAGTTTTAGAAAACGCGTAGCTTGACACCTTACCAATAAGCTGATAACTAAAACCATCCTGGGTCAAATAAAAAAAGAGGTCGGCAGATGCTACCTGAATTCGTGAAGAGCTTGCTCGGACCGGATGCATACCATCATCCTGTAGATGAGATAAAACTCATCCAGACCCATATCTCTTATGTTTTTCTTACCGGCAGGTTTGTTTACAAAATAAAAAAACCGGTCAACTTTGGCTTCCTGGACTTTACAACCCTTGAAAAACGCAAATACTTCTGCGAACAGGAGATAGTCCTCAATAAAAGATTCTCACCAGACATCTATCTCGGTGTTAAGCCGGTAACCACCGATGGAAAACGTTTTTTTTTGAATGGTCCAGGAGAGATTGTCGAATACGCCGTCCAGATGCGGCAGATGCCGCAGGACCGGATGATGGGCGTCCTCATAAAAGAAAACGAAGTCGACCAGAGGGTAATTACCGGCATAGTGCAAAAATTGGTTCCTTTCTACGAAAAAGCCGCCACCGGGCCTGAAATAGATTTCTACGGTGAAATCCCGCAAATACGCTTCAATATCGAAGAGAATTTCGCTCAGACGGAGAGCTATATCGGCCGAACCCTCAGCAGAGATCGCTTTGAAACCATCAAGGATTACAGCTTCTCCTTCCTCGAGAACAATGCCGACCTCTTTCAGGAACGCATAAGGTCAAAAAGAATCAGAGACGGACACGGTGACCTCTATTCGGCCAACATCTGCATAGCCGATGACATCTACATTTATGACTGTATAGAGTTCAACGAGCGTTTCCGCTACGGAGACATAGCCTGTGATATTGCTTTCCTGGCCATGGACCTGGATTTTCACCATCTGGATAATCTCTCTGGATATCTTGTGGATTACTTTGTAGAATTGTCCGGAGATCGCTCCCTCCCGGATGTCCTTGATTTCTACAAATGTTACCGTGCGTACGTACGGGGCAAAATCCACTCTTTCTCTACGGACAGCAAAGAAATAAATGCGGAAGCACGTACACTCTCCCTCTCCACGGCCAAAAAATACTTTGAGCTTGCTTACCGCTATGCTGGGGGCCAAAAGAAGCCTTTTCTTTTAGTGTTTTTCGGCCTTATCGCAAGTGGTAAATCCACGCTGGCCCGAATCATAGGTGGCAAGCTGAATATTGTCCCTTTAAACTCCGATCAGATCCGGAAAAAGATGGCCGGCATCCAGACCACGGAAAGAAAACTAGAACCCTTCGGAAAGGGAATCTATAGCCCGGACTTTTCCCGCCTGACCTATGAAAAATTACGTGAAGAAGCGCAGGGCCGGCTGGAAATGGGAGAACCCGTGATCCTCGATGCCTCTTATAAAAACCGGGCCGAAAGACTGGCCTTGCTTAAAATGGCTCAAGATATAAGCGTCCCCTACTGTTTCATACTCTGTCACTGCCCGGAACAAGAAACCAGGGCCAGACTGGAAAGAAGGGCCAAAGACCGAACGGCAGTCTCCGATGGTCGCTGGGAAATATATTTGAGACAGGTGGAAACCTTCGACCAGCCAGATGAGATACCCGCTGGCCACCTCCTTGAGGTAGCCACGGATCAGCCCATAGACACGGTGGTAGCGGACATACTGGAGGCATTACCTGAGATAAGCGTCCAGAGGCCTAAAGTCACATAGAATGAAAAGCTTGACATACACGCATAACCTATTATGCTGAGTAAGACTTTTGCTAAGAGGTGATAGGCTACCATGTATTCACGCATGCTGGTGCTTCGCTTTCCGCAAGATATCGTAGATAGACCGA
>CAYSYZ010000050.1:0-13678 GCA_964435205.1 uncultured Desulfovibrionales bacterium | reverse complement strand
ATATAATATTATGTGTTTTATAATACCAAGAAAACTTAATCACTGTAATTCTTAGTTTGAAAAGGAGGTTACATGAACGGATTAAAAAATTGGATTGTCATATTGGCAGCCTGCGCTGCAGAAATTCCTTGCTCCTCTTCTTGAAAAGGTGTAAGCGGTACAGGTTGCCGCTCCGGCAGAAAATGCATTGGCAAAGCCTGCCAAGGATACAGGGCTGACTGTCAGGAGCAAAAGCCCTGCTGCTTGTGTCAATTCACCAGGCTTTGGATTTCCAGAACAGGAGAATAATCATGGCTATTCTTTCCAACACACTGAGCCTCTGCCAGTACCAAATCCTGGGTGACGTGCCAGATAAGGACCTTTACGAATGGGCGGCCGGGCGCCTCGCCCAAAACCGGTTTCGTCCCATCGACCAGACAGCCGACGAGCTTTCCTTCGGCTGGGTTCACTTCGACGATCCCAGTAACAGTAGTTTTGCCACCCCACGTGCCTTTTGGCGGGATTATTATCTGGCCTTTCGGCTTCGCCGGGACCAGCGACGTGTGCCGGCCGTCTTGCTGAAAACGCATCGAGAAAAAGCCCAAAACGATTATCTCGGCTCCAATCCGGGGCTGAAGTGGATTCCAAAGGAGAAGCGGAATGACCTGCGCGAAGCGGTTCGCAGCGCCCTGCTTGCCAAAACCCTGCCAGTACCTGCGACGTACGACGTGGTTTGGAATACCCGAACAGGTGTGGTAACATTTGGCAGCTTAAATCCCAATATCCGGGAACTGTTTGAGCATCTTTTCGAGAAGACGTTCGAGACACGCGTGGTAACCATCCATCCGTTTGCACGCGCTGAAAAGGTATTGGATACGAGTCTCAGGCCTGGTCTAAAAAGAGCCAATTGTGCCCCCACCGATGCTGTGGTGGACATCATCAAGGGCAACCGGTGGCTGGGCTCCGATTTCTTGCTATGGTTGATTTACCAAACGATGCATGGCTCCTCGGAGTACACGGTAAGCCAGTCCGGTCTAGCCCTTCAGGGCGAGCCGTTTGTTGCATACCTCAATGACCGCCTCATCCTCCTGGGAGGCGGCGGCGACGGCGGGACCCAGAAAATCACTGTGGCCGGGCGTCAGGATCATTTCAAGGAGGCTCTCACGGCCTTGCAAAATGGCAAAGAGATCACAGAAGCGACCCTTTACCTGGAAAAGGAGGAAAATGTCTGGAGGACGACCTTGAAAGGGGAGACGTTCCACTTCGCCTCGTTCAAGTGTCCTTCGATAAAACTGGAAAGGGACGAACTTACCGACGAATCAAGCGAGCGTGAAGCAGTCTTCTACGAACGGATGCACGTTCTAGAGGAAGGATTGCAGCTTTTTGACAGCCTATACGCGGCATTTCTTAAAGAACGGCTGGCTGAAGAATGGGGACAAAAAACAGGTGCAATCCGCGAATGGTTGTTCGAAGACCGATAATCAAGATACTTTATGGAGAAGGTAGTAGGGAGATATATGTAGCTTATTATTTGTTTTGGGATTATCAAGCATGCTGCGTAGTTCAGAGAGAAAGTTCGATCTTTTTTCAAATAGAGCGGGTACATGTAGACGTGTACGTTTTTTAGTGATCATTGCTCTTCCCGTTGAAATGAGTAGAACTCTTTCCTGCTCTATGTCATTGGCTTTGGGGTCGATCCTTTGTCATCAAAAAAGAATTTGCACCTCGATGCCGCGCTTATTTCCCAGTTCCTGGATAGTTCTGGCCATATCTAAAAAATATGTCTCCTCCAAGTAACGTTCCAGATGGTGTTTTCTGTACAGCCATCTTATCCGGCCAGGATAATTCATTTTGTCGACCAAAATACAATCCACCACTTCCTCTTTCAGTAAATCCATCAGCTTTTTGGGATTTAACGGCAATATCGGGGCTATGAAGGCGTAAGTTCTTATCCCCTCTGCACGAAGCTTTTGCAGCGTTGATATGCGTACGAGGATTGGAGGCGCCCCGGGCTCAAAGAGTTTTCTTATGTGCTCGTCATCGGTGGTCACGGTCATACCCACCTGGATGTCCTCAAATTTCCGGATAAGGTCCAAGTCCCTAAGCACTAGGGGTGATTTCGTCTGGATGCTGACCGGAAATTGATGGCTCCAGAGAAGTTCCAGGCATTTTCTGGTAAGTCCATATTTACGCTCCACGGGCTGGTAAGGATCGGTAACCGAACTGAGATAAACAATCCCCTTCCTGGCTTTTGGCAGTTCCTTCATCAGGACGTCCGGAGCGTTTATTTTCACATCGACAAACTCACCCCATTTTTCTGCATGCGGACGGAATCGTTCGGTAATAAATGTGGCATAACAGTATTTACAGGCGTGCTGACACCCCACGTAGGGATTAAGGCAGTATGCATAACCGGGAATACCCGTCTTGTTTAAGACGGTTTTGACGTTGACTGCTCTGATGTGCATAACAATTGTTACCTCCGATGGCCTTCGGCGGTCAAGAGTTCCGCTCCTTTCGTAAAGTTCGTCCGGTTTTCCTCGGTTCAGCCCACAAGTGCCTAAGAGAGCACGGCCAAATTAGATTTGACAACATGCCGTGCATACATTATTTTTCAGAAACAGTAGAATTTTCCTTGTGACTAGCGGAGAACCTTTATGACGGTCAGTAACCACAAAACCAGTTGTCCATTCAGCGGCCACAGCCCAGCCCAGAATATTCAGGACCTGATGATACAAGAATCTCTGGCCAAGATCAAAAACAAGCTGCTGATAATGAGCGGTAAAGGCGGTGTGGGGAAAAGCACCATCTCGACTAACCTGGCGCTGACCTTATCCCAAAAGGGATGTAAGGTTGGTCTCCTGGATATAGACCTGCACGGTCCGGATATAGCTCTGCTACTGGGGAAGAAGGATCTGTCGCCATCCGACGGGCAAAGCGCCATGGACCCCGTCTCATTTTCCGAAAGCCTCAAGTTCATGTCCATTGAATATCTCCTGGCAGACAAAGATCAGGCGATAATATGGCGCGGGCCCTTGAAATACAAAGCCATAAGGACCTTCCTGGGCGATATCCGGTGGGGCGAACTCGACTACTTAATAATAGATGCCCCTCCCGGCACCGGGGATGAGCCTTTGACCATTGCTCAGACAATAAAGGACGCCAGGGCAATCATTGTAACCACCCCACAAGAGGTCTCTCTCTCGGACGTTCGCAAGTCCATCCGTTTTTGCCACAAGACCAACATGGCCATCCTGGGGCTGATAGAAAACATGAGTGGTCTCCTTTGCCCACACTGCAAACAGGAGATACCGCTGTTTAAGACCGGTGGCGGTGAAAAACTGGCTCGGGAGATGGGGATTCCCTTCCTGGGGCGTATACCTCTTGAGCCACAAATTGTCACCGCCAGCGACGATGGCAAACCATTCATGTACCAGAGCTCCGATAGCCACAACGCTGCGGTAAAGGCTTTCGAGGGCATAGCGGAAAGGGTTCTGGCCGATGAAGCCAAGTGCTCGGGGGCAGTGCGCTTTTAAAAATGCATCCCAAGAAACCAACGGCAGAGGAAACCCGTAAGGCTAGAGAGACTCTCGGCCTGCCCTCTCACGCCACTCTGGAAGAAATCAAAAAAGCCTACCGACACAAATGTCAGCGCTGGCATCCGGATACCGCCCTTGGAAAAGCCGTGGAAAAACATAACCAAAAGATGCAGGCCATAAACGAAGCCTATCTGGTCCTGCTAGCTTATTGTCAGAACTACCGATACTGCCTTGAACCAAAAGAAGAGACCAACGACGAAGATTGGTGGATGGATAGATTTGGCCAGGACCCCCTGTGGAGCAACAAGAAAGAAAAAGATTAGCCTCCCTCTTTGCCCCCTGAATATCCTGGCTTCTGGTAAGTCGAATTCATAAAATGTCTCAACTTGCCGTTGAGATTTTTACATCCGGATGGTAAAAAGCCAATGTTGAGGACCGAATAGCAACGATGCCACTTTCTGTCATTGCACTGATTCTTCTAAGTTATGCCCTTGGCTCCATTCCCTTTGGACTCATCATTGGTAAAAAAGTCGGGCACATAGACATTCGCGAGGCCGGCAGCGGCAACATCGGCACCACCAACGTCGGCCGATTGCTGGGCAAGAAATGGGGCGCTCTCTGCCTCTTCTGTGACATAAATAAGGCCATTATCCCCTTAGGGCTTGCCCTCTATCTTCTTCGGGGAGATACAAAAATCGAGCTGTGGGCCAGTCTTGTGGCCCTGGCCACATTTCTTGGCCATATCTATCCTGTCTATCTAAAATTTAAGGGTGGCAAGGGAGTAGCTACGGCCCTCGCCGTTTTTATTGTCCTCATACCCAAGGCTGCACTTTCGGCCGTTCCTGTCTTTATCCTGGCGGTTTGGATCTCCGGCTATGTATCGGTAGGATCCCTTACCGCCGCCGCCGCCATGCCCTTCCTGGCATGGGTTTTCACCCATTCAAGAACATATACTGCTTTGTCTATACTGATAGCGGTATTGGTCTGGGTAAAACATACAGACAACATACGACGGTTGTTAAACCGAAGTGAAAAAACCTGGCGGAATGACTAGAGCTTTTTTAACTTTGCCCGACACCTCCTCTCGATGCGAGAAAGCCGCCGGGGCGCACCTTTTTTCTCCGTCTTAGGAACAGTGTCTTCCTGAAAATCTTTGTCACCACCGCACAAGGCTTCTGCTATCTTTCCCTCAAACTCGCGCGGAGAGATTACAGCAGCATTCTTTTTGTAAGCAAAAGCCACAATATCCAGATCTGAGGTAACGACGACCGCCCTCTCCCCCTCCTCACTGGCAATCCTTTTAATGACCTCGTCCGCTTTTTCACCCAAACGTGAATAGACCACGCGGATTCCCGCCACCTGATCCTGTGTCTCTTGGCAATTTCCATTTTTCCACCCGTCGAAGACCACAGTAATACGGTGGTCCCTTAGGGATTGATAACGAACAAGGCACTTGAGAAGGGCTTCTCGCCCCTTCTGGAATTCCTGGAGCTCTATCGAGCTCAGGTATGGCGACTGTCTGATAAGGTTATAACCGTCTATAACCAGGTGTAAGGCCACGGATCAGTCACCCGGTTCCACGCCCGTTATATATTCAACAAGGCGCTCCAGATCCTGTTCGGAATAGAAATCGATCTCGATCTTTCCCCGTTTGCCACGCCTCAAAATACGAACTTTGGTTCCCAGATGCCGCATCATATCTTCAGCAATCGATACAGTATGAGTATCCTGCTGCACCTTGTGGGTTCGCCGGCGAGGTTTTTTCAATCTCTGCACAAGGGCTTCGGTCTCCCTCACCGAAAGACCCTTCTTGATGATCATATCCCGGATAGCCCGTTCCCTTTCCGGGCTCTGGATGCCAGCCAGAGCTCGAGCGTGCCCCATGCTGAGCTTCTCCGCCCATATATCCTTCTTTACGTAATCGGGTAGCTTGAGCAACCGCAGAAAATTTGCTACGGTCGAGCGCTCTTTTCCCACACGAGTGGCCAACTCTTCCTGCGTCAGACCAAACTCCTGGCTAAGGCGTTCGTAGGCCTCTGCTTCCTCCAGGGGATTCAAATCCTCCCGCTGGATATTTTCAATGAGAGCAAGCTCTAAGACCTCGGCCGGAGAAACATCCTTAACAATAATGGGAATGGTCTTAAGGCCTGCTTTTTGAGCAGCCCGCCATCTCCGTTCGCCGGCGATAAGCTCGTATCCGGAGTCCACGCGCCTGACGATTATGGGCTGGATTACACCTTTTTCCTTTATAGAGGCTGCCAGTTCTTCGATCTTACGATCTTTCAGCACCCTGCGTGGCTGGTAGGGGTTCTGTTTTATCTCTTCAATCGCGCAGAAAAAGAACTCTTGGTCTGTTTCCCCCTGCGCCCCCCTGGGCAGCAGAGCCTCTAACCCTTTTCCTAATCCCGTTTTTTTGATCATATGACCCTCTTTTCCTCTCTAGCTAGAAATTCTTGGGCCAAAGCGAGGTAGGATTGCGTTCCTTTCGAATACTTATCATACAGTAAAACCGGTTTGCCATGACTCGGGGATTCACTGAGGCGGACATTTCGCGGAATAATAGTATTAAAAACTTTTTTCTGGAAGTGCTTCCGAACCTCACTGACCACCTGATGCGAAAGATTATTCCGGACATCAAACATAGTCAGAATAATCCCATCCACAACGAGTTTCGGATTCAAGGACTGCTTAATCAGGCGTATTGTCTGCACGAGTTGGCTCAGGCCCTCCAAAGCATAATATTCACATTGTAGTGGTATTAGGACGGCGTCCGCGGCGGTAAGAGCATTAACAGTAAGTAACCCAAGAGACGGGGGACAGTCCAGAAAAATATAATCAAAACGAGATCTCAGCGGCGCAAGGGCCTTAGCTAAAAGTGTTTCACGTGAAACAACCGGTACCAGTTCGATCTCGGCACCGATGAGTTCTATGTTGGCAGGCAGAATGGAAAGGCCAGCTATCCCGCTAGGCCGTACCGCCGCCTCCCATGGGGTCTCGTTAATCAGTAGATCATACAATGTCTTCCCGAGACTTTGTTTGTCGACGCCAAGCCCCCCCGTAGCATTGCCCTGTGGGTCACAATCGACCAGAAGAATCTCGCAGCCGGAGAAAGCAAGGGACGCGGCCAGGTTTATGGCTGTCGTGGTTTTGCCGACCCCGCCTTTTTGATTGGCCAAGCAAATGATCTTGCCCATGCGGCGAAGTTACCACAAAAATGCTTCCTTGCAAAGAACATTTGCGAGGAGTTTGCAACGTCCTAGAGGTGGGGCCAGATTATGGAGCTTGACGGCCCAGAACAGACAGCAGGGTAAAACAGAACCCCCCCCTGGTTTGGCTGTTTCACGTGGAACACTTCTTAATAGTTACCCGATCTTATTGAACGTATGCAGGAAAGTATCCTATGAAGATGCCGTTATATGAGTGGCCGTAGAAGCTGTTCGTGACAAGCAACCCTTCCTTGTCGGCCGAATTCTTTTGCCACGATAACCTCCACCATCGCTGCCTTAAGTCCCATCTGCCTATTCTAAATGTTTCCTGATAGAGATCTTCAACTCTTCCAGGTTTGACGACTTCACAATATAGTCATCCGATGCCCATGACCCGATGTCATGTTTATATTCGCTGTAGGCCGTGCTTAAGATTATGGGTAGCGAGGGCTTTCTGGCTTTGAGCTGCCTTAATACATCTATACCGTCCATCCCTGGCATATTTATATCCAGGACAACAAGGTCAACAGGAGTGGATTCACATATCTTTAGAGCATCCTCTCCGTTCATCGCTGAAAAAACCTGATATCCTTCTTCTTCCAGCTCCTCTCGATAAAGTAAGTGGATGCTTTCTTCATCGTCGACTACAAGAATTTTTTTAGTTCCTTTCATGGCCAGTCCTCCATTATTCTGTCCGCCGTCTTCTTACCTTGCCCTAATCACTCTGTGTAATTTCCGCTCAGGGTTCAAGGGCAGTTTTACGACGAAAGCAACCCCTCTGCCAGGTTCATTCTCAACTCCTATTTTACCACCGTGACGGGACACAATTCGGTAAGAAACAGCTAGTCCCAGACCAGAGCCCTGTTTTTTTGTGGTGAAAAACGGATTAAAAATATTGTGAAGAATGTCCTCTGGGACGCCTCCACCGGTATCCTTTATGGTGCAGGTGGCATACATGTGGTCATCTTCCTTTTCCAGAGAACTGCTTATCCAGATAGTCCCTCCACCGGGCATTGCCTGCCGAGCATTCAGCAGGATATTAAACAGGGTATGTTTAATCTGCCGCGCATCACACCATATCGGCGGAATTTCCTCCAGGTTTTTGATTACAGAGACACTCCCCTCCTTGAACTCACGCCGCATCAACTCTAGGCATTCTTCCGTTAAGCTGATCAGGTCTTTTTCTACATAGACCTCTTCCGGTTCCTGTGCGTAATCAAGCAACTCATTTAAGGTCCTCTCCAGGCGGCCGACTTCATCGACTATTACCTCCAGGTAGCGCGTTCCAGCGCTGTCCCCATTCATCACCTTAATAGCCCGCCGCGCCAGACCACCTACCGAGACCAGAGGATTCCTGATCTCGTGCGCCAAGGTAGAGGCCATCTCTCCCATAGCCGCAATTTTTTCCGCTTCTGCCAGGAGCTCCCGCGCTTCGATTAGCTCTTTATTCGTTTTGTCAAGAAAAGCGTAAAGCCTGGCGTTATCCAGAGCCAGCCCGGCGTGATGGGCCAACATACTCAGAACCCGCTGGCTGCCTTCGGTTATGGCTCGCTTACTACAAGAATTATCAACCATTATAACCCCAATAACCTTATCCTTGGCCATAACAGGAACTACACCATATTCCACGTATTCCGGCCATTGAGGCCATATCTTGCTGACCACGGGATCCGGCCTTGATTCCTCAATACGTAACGGTGTTCTTTGTTCCACTGCCCGAGCCAGCGCCCCGCCAGACTCCTTTAGCGGTATTAGGACCTCTTCACGAGGTCTATCACCGCCTCTGCGCCCCTTTTCTCTCAGGACCTGTTCTTGCTCGTCAACCAGGAAGATTACTGCGCGATCGAACCCCGCTCCTTCATCACCGGTTATCGCTTCAACAAAGATTTTCACTATTTCATCCGCAGAAACCGTGGTCATTAATTTCCCACTTACCTGGTAAACCGTGGAGAGCTCTCTAACCATCTTTTCATTTTCCCGGGCCAAGGCCTGCACATCAGCGTATATGAGCACATTCTCTAGACTCTTTGCAATCATGCCGCCGATAGTAGACAGAAGGCGCATATCTTCAGATGTAAATCCTCCTGACTGTTTCCCGTCTTCGCCCTTTTTCCCATAAACACAGACCGTCCCCATCCACTTACCCGCGCCGCCCAACGGTGCCAAGATCGCTTTAGCCACACCTGCTTCAGAAATAAGGCCACAATCCTCCTTAGTATCATCACCACGGGTAACCGTATTAAGGTACCCGGCGACTTCCTGTTTGCATATATAGCTCTTAGCCTGGTTACAATATTCATCCGGGATATCGCCGTGCCTGGCCACTCGCTGAACTTCGCCGGGATTAGGGTGATCGATCAGGAAAACACCGCACCCACTGGCATTCATGACCTTGCTGATAACGAATACCAGGGACCGCAACAGGTTGCCCAGATCAAGAGTCGTTCCCAGCACCTTCTCAACCTCAAAGAGCGCAGTCAGTTCTGCTATCCTACTCCTGGAGGCCTGCAGTAGATCGGCACTCCTCCATGCTTCCGCAAGCTCCAGGCTGGCAATCCCCAAGATGTCCACCTCCTCTTTTGACCAGGCGCGCGGCCGATCATGAACGAGAACCAGTGCCCCATAAGTATCATGGTCACCACCAACCGGAATCGCTAAAAGTGACCGTGGCTCGTCTCCCGTAAGCTTTTGCAGGTATGCCTTTTGACGGTCATCCTGCCAGTTCGCTATTATCAGGGGACTCTTTTCCTGAACAGACTGATGAAAGACCGCGTCCTTCAGATTTAAAACACGCGGTCTTATCATGCACTGGTTTTCATTGCTGGCAGCCTCAAGAATAAACAGGTCTTTTCCCCGGTCAATGGAGAAAAATCCACAAAAAGCCACTTCAAACGCCCTGCGTATTAAACAGACCAGCTTTTCCAGCCGCTCCTCTAAGCCTAAGGGGGCATTATTGCTTCTGATCAACTGACATAAAAAGTCTCTGGATTTTTTAAGGAAACCAGCATCAGGCGTCATTGACTAGTTCTCTCTTTAAAAATAAGCTCTCATATCGTCAATTCGCGCAGGAACTTGGCAGCATCCTCCGGTGGAGTAGGATTGATATAGAATCCTGTCCCCCATTCAAAACCTGCAATCATAGTTAATTTTGGCATTATCTCAAAATGCCAGTGATAATACTCAAGGTTTCCCTCCTGGAGGGGAGTAGTATGTAATACATAGTTATAAGGTGCATACGGGATGGCGCCATTGAGACGTCGTAACGTTTCCGAGAAAAGCTGCGATAGAAGGCGGAATTCGCCATCACTCATATCTATGTATGAGGAACGATGTTTCCTCGGTAAGACCCACACCTCGAAGGGTGAACGTGGTGCAAAAGGCGTAACCGCCAGGAACCCTTCGTTCTCGCATACTAACCTAATCCCCTGGTTCATTTCCTGTCGTATTATATCGCAGAAAACGCACCGTTCTTTATACTTGTAATATGTCTTTGCCCCTAGCAATTCTTCACACACCAACTCGGGGACGACCGGGAGAGCAATAAGCTGAGAGTGCGAGTGCTCCAAGGACGCACCCGCTGCTCGCCCATAATTCTTAAATATCATGACGTAGCGAAACCGTACATCCTTTGCTAAATCAGTTATCCGATCGCGATAAGACCACAATACCTGGACCAACCTCTCCGGCGGCAAGTCAACCAGGGTCTCATTATGGTCAGGAGTTTCTACGATCACTTCATGGGCCCCCACACCGTTCATCTTATCATAGACGCCTTCTCCTTCCTTGTCGAGCTCACCTTCGATCATAAGTGCGGGATATTTGTTGGGAACAACTCGGAGCGTCCAACCCGGACTATTTGGCGCCCCACCATTACGTCCATAAGCCAACACCTCTCCGGGTGTTGTATTCTCATGACCAGGACAGAGTGGGCAAAACCCGCCCTTGGTTATCTCTTTTTCAACAACGAAATCAGAAGGCCTTTTGCCCCGCTCTTTCGAAATGATCACCCAGCGGCCTACGATTGGATCCTTCCGTAACTCAGGCATTCCTGGTTCCTCCTACGTTACGCGCTCTTCCCTCTGCGCACCAATACTAGTTACACCTGCCAATAAATGCGTTCAAAGTTTTCGTCAGGAACAATTATGGCGAGATAGCCTACCGAGGGATACCTCTCCTGGACCATTCCTTTGCCTGTTATCTCCACCATAAACCGGACCGCCTCACCGGCTTCGAAACCGAGGTCTTTAATCGATGCTGCCAGTTCAATAAATTTACCGACGAAAATGGAGTCAAACTCACCTACAAGTTCGTAATTGTCTGCCCTGCCTCTATACAGTCGGTAACATCTGTCCTTTTCTTTGGGCATCGGTACGAAAACAAGAAAGTAAGCGCGGTTGTTCAAGAAATAAAGCCTGATCTCCTTTTCTGCAGGCCATCTCGAAAATTCCTTTTCGCCGGAATCAAATCTAAAATAGAGATTATCCACATCAAAACCATAGTATATGGCCGTAATGCTTCCTTGCTCCTGATACATGGCGCCACTTGCTGGTCTCGCTTCGAAATAGCCTGCTCCACTCCACTCGAAAAACTGAGTCTCTCGCCCATCCAGTACGGGATGTATAAACCCAGTCGGCTCTCTAACCGGGGCCACCTTCTTAATCTGCTTTATGGGTCGCAATAGGTTTTCTGGAGCTTTCGACCCCAAGACCTTATATACCTCTAAGAGATATTCTCGAAAAAGGCGATCGAATTCAAAAGAATAAGCACTGGAGAAATGATCTCCGTACCACCAAAACCAGTCGCTGCCCTCGGCGGTGTGGAGAGCCTCCCACGCCTTACTCTTGACCTCATCAGGCAAGTCTTGCCTTTCCCTCAGCGTAGTGTCCAGAAAGGCCCTTGTCTCCCCTAAGACATTCCATGCCTCATTTTCTTCTTCTCCCCCAATCCAAATATCAAAATTCTGGTTTATCCACGAGCCAGTATATAGACTACTAATAGACTGCCCGGGAGGAAATTCCTCCAGGTAGTCAGAGACCGTAGTTGTCTTAAAATCAGCATTTTTTAACAGCCTTTCATAGAGCTCTGTAAGAAACGCTTCCCCGCCGCCGCTATAATACTCCCACGGATTTTCACCATCTAGAATAATGCTCAGCAAGAGAGGATTTTTTCCCCGTTGCCTCTTGGCCCTGACGTTGTAAAGGCGCGAGATGAAATCATCTGCTGCCTGCTGTGGGGGATTGCGATGATAAACAAATCCAAAGAGATCGGACATTTCATGATCTCGAAAGATCATGTTCACCTTTGCCCCTTCGTGTTCAACAACATATGGATAATAAAGGGCGTCCCCTCCGCGGTACCCGTTTACCGAATTAAAAAGAATTCCTTCGTCTGCAGCTGCCCATCTAATTCCTAGTCCACTCATGATAGGAATAAGTTCTGGGCAGACAGATCCTTCCGAAGGCCAGAGGCCCAAAGGTCTTTGACCAAAAACTTTTTCATGAAAATCGAGGGCCTCCGCTACCTGCCAGGAAGCATCCTCCGGGAAATGGAAGCGCTGCGGCAGGTGCACTTCAGGCACCGGCCGCTTGGCTAAATCAGAATCAATCAATAAGGGCAAAATGGGATGGTAGAAGGGACTGCTAGTTATTTCGATTTGCCTCTCCTTTGCCAAGCCTGCATATAGGGGGATAATATTCCTTATTATTTCTTTTTGCATACCAAAGACTACATTTTTTTCATTCTCTGTAAAAAACTTACCCTTTCGAAATAGATAACAAGCAGGCTTCTTCTTTCGGGCGCTATAGCCAAACCAGGTAAGATTGAACCATACTTGCAGATCAAGGAAATCCTCAGTATTGAAATGAGAAGTGGCTTCTCTAATCTTCCTTTCGTCAAATACCATTCCACGCTTGAAAAGCAATTGCCAGTATCGCGGGTATGGTTTGATCATTGTTTCCCAGTTGCAGTTAAAAAAATTACGAAGAATAAACTCCTTGTCATCCTGAGTAAGCTCATTGGCGGGTTTGGCGCTTATATTCAGGAACTCATCCTCGGCCAGATCTAAAGCATAATCTTGCAATTGAGCTAAAAGAGATGGGACTAGGTTGAAAATTGCCTTTATTCCCGGAAAATTAGAGAGGAGTGAGGGCATGTCATGGTAAGCCTTTGTGGCATGCAAGCGGACCCAGGGCATGGAATACCTGCCCCGAGTGGGATCTCTATAAGTAGGTTGGTGCATATGCCAGAGGAAGGAAACGTATAGCGGCGACAAGCTCATGGGCTGTCACATGCCACGCATTTTTTCTGCGGCTTCCTGTTTCTTCTTGCATTCCAGACACAGTGTAGTGACCGGACGAGCCTCTAACCTTTTCTCGGAAATTTCTCCCTCACAACTCTCGCAAATGCCAAAGGTTGCGTCATCTATACGCTCCAGAGCTTTTCTTATCTTCAAAAGCAGTTTCCTTTCCCGATCCCGGATTCGTAGCTCGAAGTTGCGGTCTGATTCGAGAGTGGCACGGTCGGCTGGATCTGGAAAATTATCGCTAGAATCGGTCATGTCAGACAACGTTTTCTCCGCGCCGGTCATAATTTCTTCCATCTTTCTTTTTAACAAGTCTCTGAAATATTCTAATCTCTCTTTTTCCATTTTAAGGCCTCCGGCACCACCTATAGTTTATTCCAAATATCGAAATTTACCATTTTTCCTATCAAAGTAAAGGACATTTGTGCGGCCGCTCAGATACCTACAACCCTTATGACTCTAACCTTAGGTCAGAACCCCTTAAAGACATTCCTGACGTTTGCCTGAAACCCAAATATGAGAAAGGAAAAGAGGTAATTCAGCTACGCATCGGGGTCCGACTTGAACTTTCCAACCCGTTACCTGCTCAATATCTTCCTTTAAAAAAGATGCAATTCCAGGAATCACCATTTCTCTCCTGCTAACTTTTTTTC
>CAYSYZ010000049.1:0-13866 GCA_964435205.1 uncultured Desulfovibrionales bacterium | reverse complement strand
GTCTATTACAAATCCTTATAAATTCTAGGCATACGACTGCTACAAATCCTCAAGGATTTTTGGCAAAATTACTTGGCGAATGTCCCACCTGTAAATGAAGCTCGTGCCTTATCGTTCTTCAGTAATTCAATAACTCAACACCGACAGCGGGAAGAGGGGAAATGTCCATAAAATTATAAATTAACAAAGGATGGACTCGGACAGCCAGTAGAGGCAGACTTGGTGGATACCACTATAAACGAAAAGGGCTAACCTTGGAGAGATAAGATTGCTAGGGGAGATCCCTGATGGCTAGGTGAAGCAGTGAGAACAAAGCGGCGAACATACATCGCTTGTCTGCGTAAGATGGCAGCTTGCAGGCAGGTGCGATGACCAACTGAACAAGATTGCTGAAGTGTCTTTATAAGCGGGTGAAATAAAAAATATATTTGACATTTTGCCAATTTTATACAATATGATGCACATATTTGGAAAATAGGCAAAAATTCTAACTGATACAGGAAGTTAAGCGTGACCGATAAGAATATCGACGGCTTACTTGCACTTTATAATCCCTGGTGGAAAGAAGTCAGAGGGCGCTGGCGTAACGATCTACCTGATTATCGTCGTACAGTAGTGAGTGAGGTTCTATCTGACATCGCTGAACTCCCCCAAATTATTTCTATCACTGGTCCACGGCGAGTAGGAAAAACCACTGCCCTAAGGCAGGTCATTTGCAGCCTACTGGACGATCAGCATGTGACGCCTGAACGGATTCTATATTTCTCTTTCGACGATCCGGAAGTTTTCGGCTCCGAGGATTTGCAACGCGTCATCTTTGACCGCTCCTTTTTTTCACCCCCACCTTCACCCTGTTAAATTTCCCGTAGGGAATCCCTATTTAACAGGGCAGGCCCTCCCCCATCAAGGAGGGAGGGAATTCTGGGGTTTCCGGGTGAACATGGAAAAAAGCACTCTTGATTATCGGCAGAGCATCCCATTCTGTCCACGCCCACACCGGAATAAAAGTCTTGCGAAAAAGGCCGAATTAACCTATGATTTTCTGCAAAAGCTGAATTAATAAGCAGGGAGAGCCGATAGTGGAAAGCCGGTATTACACAGTAATTATCGAAGAGGAAGAGGGGGCTGGCTATCATGTGTTTTGCCCCGTACTCAAAGGATGCCACAGCCAGGGAGACACAATCGAAGAAGCCCTTGCCAACATCCATGAAGCTATCGAGGCTTATATAGAAAGCCTGAAAGCCCATGGTGAGCCGATTCCTACCGAAAATATCCTTATCAAGCCACTTCAAGTTGCGGTGTGAGTCCCAAATTACCGGTCGTAAAGGCTCGTGAGGTTGCAAGAGTAGCCGAACGTCTTGGATTTGTCGTGGATCGCCAGAAAGGAAGCCACGCAGTCTATTACAGGGAGAAAAACAGGGCACGAGTCGTTATCCCCGCACACTCTGGCAAGGATATCAAGCCGAAAACCTTGGCTGCAATCATAGAAGATATGGGACTGACCATTGAAGAATTCTTAAAGCTATTATAATTCCTCCATGCTGTAATAGACTCCGGGACGTCCCCAAGTAATTCAATAACTCGTCATTGACGGGATTAGTACGAAGAACACTCACCCCAATATTAGCACTACAACGACATCTGTATCTTTATGGTTCCATATCCCTATGGTAAGAGCGGCTTCCGTCCTCGGCCGACCTGGAGGCCAGCCGCGATGTTCGGTCGCAGCAAGATTGGATATCCTTACACCAGTACTTTAAGGCTTATAGAAATTGCGAGTGAATTGGCATAAAATAAGAATACTTATACATTCATGGGTGCGAGTAAAAGTTTGCCTCAAGCATATAAGAAAAACCTTAAGCCGCATATCTTATTCGTTGCCTTTGTATCGGCCCTGTCCGTCCTTCTGCTCGGAAATTCGTTAGGCAAGGCCGCTCGTTTCCTGGATAATCGAGACGGTACGGTTACAGATCAAACTACCGGTCTTATGTGGACCGAGGATGCCGCCCTGGCCGGCATCCCGCTCGATTGGTACAATTCACTCGACTACGTCGCCAGGCTCAATGCCCATGGCTACGCGGGATATCGGGATTGGAGGCTGCCAAACCTAAACGAGCTCTCGATCCTTCTGGATACAAAGTATTATAACCCAGGCCTGCCACCAGGCCATCCTTTTGCGGACGTTAAGGCCTGGTACTGGACGGGAACAACCAAAGCCGGTTACCCGGAAGCCGCCTGGCGGGTATATTTCTTTCTCGGAAATATTGATTACTGGCCTAAGAGGTACAGTAAAAGCTATCTCTGGCCGGTCCGCTCCGTGAAGGGCTCTGAGGCAGATGTCTCCCGTACCGGACAAGTGTACGCCTACTACCCCTCAGATGACGGCTCACTAAAAATAGGAAGACCCTGGCCGAAACCACGTTTTAAAGACCATGGAGATGGAACAGTCACCGATCAACTTACCGGCTTGATGTGGCTAAAAGACGCCAACCCTGCCGAGAAAGGGAAGGATTGGCCTTCTGCCCTTGCGTATGTTGCACGAATGAACAATCTTAAGGTCGCCGGTCGTTCAGACTGGCGATTACCCCACCGGAAAGAGTTACAAACGCTTTTTGATTTCAGCCAGGCACGTCCGGCTTTACCAGCGGGACATCTTTTTTCGAATGTTGCCCCCGGTTGGTACTGGTCGCAGGACATAAACGTTCAGGATAAACAATATATTTGGTGTGCCAATTTAGCTACCGGCGCCATTGATTACTATCACCGAAAGCACCACCGGAACCACATCTGGCCGGTAAGGAATCACAGGTAACATGTCTGTGGATTTGGGTTGAGGAGAAAAGCAGATTAAAACTTGCGCGGCAAGGGCTGAGGCATAAAGGCCGTTCTTCCCTGCTCCAGAAAATACTCATCGGTCATACCGGCAATGAAGTCACGCACTATTTCCGCCGGTCTTGTTTCTTCCAGATAGGACGGGCTCATCCCCTCTAAAAAGTCTGCGAAGATAACAGATTCCTGATTGTTGGCCAAAATATCCTCCAGAAATTTTGCGAAGAGATCGCTATAAAGGCGCCTGATTTTTGATGCCTGGGTCTTTATGGCCGGGTTATGGTAAATCCTCTCGACATTGAATGCCTTCAGTTCCCTCAGGGTATCTACCACTTCCGGGCTGAAGGCTATAAAATCCTTTCCCATGCTTGATAGCAGAATATCCTCCACCAGGTTATAAACTATCGAGCCATTCGTGTCGCCTAATCTTTTCCGGCAACGATCCGGTATCTCTTCACGCCGGATAAGATTAAGACGGATAGCATCTTCTACGTCCCGTCCTATGTAACTGATAGTGTCTGCCATGCGCGCCACACATCCTTCCATGGTCATAGGTATAAGTTCTGTCTCCGACTCTTGCCTTTTAGTCTCCATTTCCTGTTCCAACGTAGAAAAGGTCTTCTTCGGCTGCGGGGCAAGGTGTGTGCTCTCTGCCTCTCCATCATGACATAGTATGCCGTCCAAAACCTGCAGAGTCAGATTCCAGCCTCTGCCTTTACGCTCTATCTTTTCCAGGAAGCGTACACTCTGGAGGTTGTGCTGAAAAGTATCAATACCGTGTTTTTCGCATATCGCGGAGAGGTAAGCCTCTCCATCATGGCCGAAAGGAGGATGCCCGATGTCATGACCAAGCGCTATGGCCTCGATAAGATCCTCATTCAGCCTCAAATAACGACCGATAGTCCGGCCTATCTTAGAAACCAACTGGACGTGAAGAACCCGGTGGGTAATATGGTCATTTTTAATCAAGGAGAAGACCTGGGTCTTATCAATATAGCGGGTATAGGCCTGGGAATGGAGGATACGGTCGGCATCAATTGAAAACTCTTGCCTGTGGCCCCGGGCCAGACGTTCTTCTGAGTGCCGGCGCACCGCGTCAGCACTCAAGGTGGCACAGGGCGAAAGATACTCTCGTTCCCGTTGGTTTAGTTTTTCTTTTAACAGAATTAGCTCGTCAGCCATAGGTTAATATAAACAATACACCCCGGATGGAGCAAATACTTTTGGCATGATCAATTAATTGGCGTATGACTTAGGCGTATGACCTAAATGTTGCCGGATTGGGGCTGAGAAAGGATCATGAATCTCTTTGCTGCTACAAAGGTCTTCCTGAAATAAGGTGTTTCAAGGGAAGAAATGGTCACCTGGCGGTCCCGACGAGCGGCATGTATCATTTTACCGTCACCCACGTAAATCCCGGCATGGCCAATCTGCCCGGAAGCTGGAGACCGTCTGAAAAATAGAACGTCGCCGATACGAAACTTTGAACTGTCATACTCATCCGTCACCAGCATGCCAACCTGAGCTTGTTCTCGGCTGGACCTGGGCAACTCAATACCAAACCTGGCAAAAACTTTTTTAACAAATCCGGAACAGTCAAATCCCTGTATAACAGAGAAACCGCCATATCGGTATGGGACGTCTAAAAGTTGTTTTGCTGATGAGATAAGCAACTTGTAAAAACGTTTGTAGTAGCTTTCTTTCCTGGCCTTATCCTCGTTAATGGAACGCGCTGCTCCAGGATTTATAACCTCTAGCGCGCTGGGTCCGGCGTGTAGAGAGCCGGAGCAGGACGGCGAATTAGCATCGGAGGTTGTCGAATCTGACACGGGCTTTTTGTTCTGTGTGTTTTCTTGAGGCTCGTGGTGCGAGTTATTATCGCGAAGAGGCTTAAGAAGATAGTCGCCATTATCCAAAGGAATAACCTTCATAAGCGGTGGGCTATCGGGAACGGCAGGTTTATTCTGCGCTACGCTGGAGTCCGTTCGCTTTTTTGAGCGCTTTTTCTTAACAACTTTTTTCCCGATTTTCGTTTTTAAGATATGGGTTTTCTTTATCTTGTGGCGTGTTTTTGAGTGGGAAGCAGCGTGACTGTGAGATGCAGACGATATCAAAAGGAAAATGGCAACGGAAAGAACTATAATGATAGAATGGATGATTGAAGCACGCCCCTGCGCCTCGTATGTGCTCTCCTGCCATGGAAAGCCCATTATTCCTCCCGGGTTTAATTTTTTTGTTTCTAATACTATTTGACGGATATTGGTAAGTTTGCAACTCGAAGACTCTTGTTCTCATATCGAATTCTCACCGGATAGTCAAGGAAAAAATGGTCTTATCCATGGTAGCAGCGAGACATACAAAGAGACTGCAACCTATTTCGCAATTTTATAGTATATTGTACCCTTGAATTATGCCCAAAATTAGGTTTGAAAAGTAGAAGTGACTCTGTTATACTGGGCAACGCACCTTATCGGTCATAACTTCTTGAAATTCCAATAAAAGGATAGACCATGAAATCTTTTTCCTTTAAGCTTGCGACATCTATAAGATTTGGTATCGGGGTGATTGATGAACTGGGAAATGCAGTCCAAAAACTAAACGGGACCAGGGCGTTTTTGGTCGCCGATCCGGCACTACGCAAAACAGGCCTGCTTGGACGGTTAGAAGAGCCACTTAAGAAGGCTGATATGCCATATGTGCTATTTGAAGACGTGGACCCTGAACCGGGCCTGAAACTGGCCGACCGGGCTACGGAAATGGCCCGCAAAAATGGTTGTGACTGTATCATTGGGGCAGGTGGTGGCTCGGCCATGGACATTGCCAAGGCAACCGCCATCCTTCTGACAAATAAAGGCCGGGCTGCCGATTATGTTGGCCTGGACAAGGTTGAAAAACCCGGTGTTCCCAAGATTATGGTACCAACTACAGCCGGAACCGGCAGCGAAGTAACCTTCACCACTGTCTTCATCAATGAGAAAACCAAATCCAAAGGAGGAATAAACGCTGATTTTTTGTATCCGGAACTGGCCATACTGGACCCGGCATTGACCACCTCTGTACCTCCGGCGGTGACGGCTTATACCGGGATCGATGCCTTTACCCATGCCCTGGAGGCCTTCGTTTCCCGGGCCGCTCAACCCTTTTCCGGCCTCTGGGCCCTGGAGGGTATAAAGCTCATCAGTAGAAGTCTGCGTCGGGCCTACTGTCAGGGAGATGACCCGGAGGCAAGAAGCAACATGCTCCTCGGCAGTCTTTACGGCGGATTGGCTCTGGCCACAGCTGGAGTGGGGCTCGTTCACGCCATGGCCTATCCTTTGGGAGGTTTGTACCGTATACCCCATGGTTTGGCCAACGCGGTACTTTTGCCTTACGTAATGGTCTATAACCTGGTCGGAGATCTTTCCAGGTTCGCTGTCGTTGCTGAAGCCATGGGAGAGGATGTATCACACTGTTCAAGGCGCGAGGCTGCAGAGATAGCCTGCGAAGCGGTAAGCCTCTTGTGCGCTGACGTGGGCATACCGAAATCCATTAAAGACTTAAATATTCCCAAGGGGGATATACCAAAGATGGCTAAGATCGCCATGACCGTGGCCCGGCCTGTTGCCAACAACCCGCGCACAGTAACGGTAGAAGAAGTAACTCGACTTTACGAAATGGCCTATGAAGGCCTTGATTAAGGAAGGAGATCATTCATGCCTGGGTACGAGGTCTTTGGTAAAGAGGAACGAAAACAAATAATGGATGTCCTGAAAACGGGTGTCCTCTTCCGCTATGAGTTTCCAAATGAGCGAAAGGGTGTTTACAAGGTAAAAGAATTTGAAGAGGCTTTTGCCCGTTATTGCGGTGTAGCTTATGCCCAGGCCGTATCTTCAGGAACAGCGGCACTAAAAGTAGCTCTGGCCGCCCTGGGCATTGGCGCTGGAGACGAAGTTATAACCCAGGGTTTTACCTTTGTGGCCACATGGGAAGCCATCCTCGATATCGGCGCCGTACCGGTATTTGCAGAAATAGACGAGACCTTGAACATGGACCCTGCCGACGTGCAGAAAAAAATAACCCCCCGCACCAAAGCTATCATCCCGGTACACATGTTAGGGGCACAGACCCGCATCGAAGAGATCGTGGCCATTGCCCGGCGTCATAATTTGCGGGTAATAGAAGACACCGCTCAGGCAGCCGGAGGTCGGATAAAGGGTAAACACCTTGGTACGTTCGGCGACATGGGGACGTTTTCCTTTGACCCGGTAAAGACTATCACTACCGGCGAGGGCGGCATGGTCATTACCAACGACCCTCATCTCTACCGCAAGGCCTCTGAATACCACGATCATGGCCATGATCACGTGCCCAATCCGGGTGGTCGGGGCGGTGAAAGGCGAAGTTTTATTGGTTTTAACTATCGCATGATGGAACTCCAGGGAGCTATAGGCCTGGCCCAACTTGCCAAGCTGGATAGTATCGTTGCCCACCAGAAAAAAAACAAAGCCCGTATCAAGAAGGCACTAAAAAAGATCAAAGGAATAACCTTCCGCAAGCTTATCAATGAATCCGGTGATACAGCCACATTTCTGGCCTTTTTCCTGCCGGACGCGGAAAAGGCAAAGGCATTTAACGCCATCCTGAAAGAAAATGGTGCTGGAGCCATCTATTTTGCGCAGAATACATGGCATTATTATCCAAAATGGGAGCACCTTCTAGCAGGTTCCACACTGGCTGCCCATGGCTGGCCGTTCAAGTACAAAGATGCCGACCGTGATCTTAGGTACCCGCCCGATGCCTTACCCCGGTCGGCAAAAGTCATGGAGCGATGCCTAGTCTATCCTGTTCCTGTAAAAATGTCCAGGGAGAAGATCAGCCAGACTCTCAAGGCAATCGAAAAGGCTGCCAGGGTTCTATGAAGATTGTGGCCATAATTCCGGCCCGCTACGCATCCAGCCGCTTTCCAGGTAAACCCCTTGCAGACATCCTTGGGAAACCCATGATCCAGCACGTCTATGAGCGGGCCAAAAAAGTCCCGGAAGTAGCGGAAGTCTTTGTGGCCACGGATGATGAGCGAATTTATAATGCAGTTCTCAGATTTGGCGGTCAAGCGGTCATGACGCGTGCCGGGCACCCCTCGGGCACAGACCGCATCGCAGAAGCAGCAGATAAGCTATTCCTGGCTGAGGACGATATTGTGGTAAATATCCAGGGGGATCAGCCCCTATTCCCCCCTGAGATTATCAAAGACCTCACCAGTCCGCTCCTGCATGATAAAGCCATTCCCATGTCCACTCTAATTTATAAGATCGTGCGGCCGGAGGAGCTTACCGACCCTAATCATGTAAAAACCGTATTTGACAAAGATGGTTATGCCCTTTATTTTTCCAGGGCTACCATTCCTTTCTTCCGGGGACCGGGTCCACCGCCAGACTACTACAAACACCTCGGTTTCTACGCCTACCGAAAGGGTTTCCTCACGCGCTTTGTCAGACTGCCAGTAGGGATCTGGGAGGCCTCGGAAAAGCTAGAACAGCTCCGTGCACTCGAACACGGTTATCGTATAAAGGTTGTTCTAACTCCGTACGATTCTATTGAAGTGGACACCCCTACAGATCTGGAAAGAGTCAAAGCAGAGATATCGGCTTATAAATCAAAAAGAATACTTTTTTAGCCATTTATTTAAACTATTATGCTATTGTGCAAAAATGCCGATAAGCATAAGGGCTAGTTGTGCAGCTTCCAGCATATCTGCGAGGAGGGCAGAGAAATGGGAACATCTGCATACCCGATGGTTGCGCTTTCGATAATTGTAGCGTTTTTTTTCTTCATCCTGTCAATTCCAGCAAATTGCCTTGCCAAGGTCACCGGCCCTTGCGTTAATTGCCATACGATGCACAACAGCCAAGATGATTCAGCCATGGCTACGTATGGTGCCGATGGCCAGCCCTGGAAGGGCACAGGACCCTACGGAGCTCTCCTCCGGGCCACATGTTTGGGATGCCACGGTATTGCTACCTCTAAAATTGTAACCATAGGTGGTAGTGATATTCCCCAGGTTTATCATACAGATGGTTCTGGAGACCTGGCCGGTGGGAATTTCGCTTATATCCTCGGCGCCAAGGGCGGCGGCGCTTCGGATGCCAAGGGGCATAATGTAAAGGACGTAGTTAACCCTGACGATGTTCTGAACGCTGCCCCCGGTCTCATGCCATCAAGCGGCCATAACATGATAATCAATGATACGAATCTCACATGTGCGGGGCAAATTGGTTGCCATGGTAATCGCAGCGGAACAATTGGAAGCGGAACGCCCAGTTTAAAAGGTGCTCACCATCAGAATGTAAACGGAAAGTGTGACACTGCAGATACGGTGGCAAACAGTTATCGTTTCCTGTTGGGGGTAAAAGGCCTTGAGAATACAGGTGCATCCAAGTGGCAGAATGCAAGTTCTGGTGATCATAATGAGTACTTTGGAGCAACCACGCCTATGAATATAGGTTGCGGCAATTCGTGTCACCTGGGGCCTAGTGGTTCTGTAAAGCCTCCTAACAATACCATAAGCGGATTCTGTGCCACATGCCATGGACAGTTTCATGACCAGACTGAGATAGGAGTCACTTCCTCGTCATTTAAGAGGCATCCTTCGGATGTGGTTTTGCCAACCAGTGGTGAATACGCAGGGTATACAAGTTACAGCGTAGAGGCCCCTGTTGGCAGGACAACAGTCCCGGATTCTCCAAGTAATACTGTTACGCCGGGAACAGATGTTATTACCTGTCTCTCCTGTCATGCAGCTCATGCTACCAATTACCCTGATCTGCTCAAGTGGGATTATGACAATATGATTGTAGCTGACCCAACCAAGTCAGGCGGTTGTTTTACCTGTCATACGCAGAAGAATGACTAACCTCTTCTGTAGCAATTAACGCCCCGCTGGAAGGAATCCCATCAAGGAGCAATTATTGCCTCGGACTTCTAATTTGACAGTCTCGACCCGCCTGCCAGTAACCTTAATCAATACTTCGGACATGTTCTGAGATCAAAGTCTAACGGCCATCAGCAGTTCTCTTTGGTTTACGTAGATCGTCGCCCCGCCAGGCAACCTCTATGCCGATAGAATGGCTGTTACACCAATTACTGGTTTCGTCCAAGAAGGTTCGCGATATATTCCCACATATTAACCCTTGGCGGCAAGATAGTATCTAATGCCCTTGTAATGCTAAATACTTGTTGTTCAAGCTCTTGAATTTTTTCGTCTGCACGTTCAGGGAATCCCTTGAATATCGTCACGGACAGCCTTTCAATCTCTTTCAATTGCTGTCCCAGCCCATCACTGATTAAGTTTAACTGCTCCACTAATACTTGACACACAAAGGTATTGCACACAGGAGATCTGTATTCGCTTAAGATACAACCGGTGGAGGTCAGATAGCCGCATCCACTTCCGCTGGTTTGGGAATATTTCGCCGCTCTCAAAGCTGAAATGTCCGCCGCAATGCAGTTGACCTTGATCTCGGTAATACGTGGCCTTTGATCGATACAGCAGTCCCGCTCCTCCTCCTTCTCTACACAATAGCTCACGCAAATCGGTACGGTGTAGCGCTCAAAAAACTTCCTGAGGATTCTTTCCGTCTTCAAATACTGCTGTATGAGCAATATCTTGTCAATGCCCATAGGAGATTTGTGTTTTTGACTACTCAAATAGTTTTAAGAATGGTAGCATGAAGGACGAAATATTGAAATTTCATAGTCATGTTACTATGCCCGTCCGCATCTTGACCAGGGAGATGTTCCCCGGAATACCGGTAAGAAGGTTCACCAGTTCCAGTTTCTGCGTCTCGAAGCACGCGGTGAAACGTAAATGAACCTCTTTTTTGCCCTCCTTTCTTCAATTTATATCGCAGGCATTTTTCTTCTGGCAGAGCTTCCGGCAAAATCTGAGCTTATCCAGAAATTCAATCCTTACAGCCTTGCCCATGTACCCCTTTATGGTGTCTTGACATGGCTACTTGTTCTTACCTTTCGCCCCAGAATCGCCAGGTGGCAAAAGATATCGTTTCCTTTGGTCATCTCTTTCCTTGTAGCGATTCTTGATGAAATCAACCAGGCATGTATACCGGGAAGGGAAGCCTCGGTAGGCAACGTGCTTCTTGATGTCATTGGTATTGTATTCGTCATAATTATTTTGCTGGTCCGCTCTCCCTTACGGCACCATCCAAGTTGCCAATAATCAGGAAATTATGTAGACGGCGGAGCGTCTGACCCCGTACGGCAGTTAACCAGACCCCCTGGCTAAAAACGACGTCTGTAGCCAACTGTAAAGCAGATAACTTTGGCTGCATGTACTAATAGGTTTTTCCTATGAACAACTAATGGAACATCCGATTTATCGATTTGACATCCCCCCTTTCAGAATGATATACGCACATCACTTAACTGGTCACAATCTCACTTGCTGTCCTGCGGGTAACCGCTACAAATTATTGCTTGGGGGTGCTTTCATGGATAAGCTAAAAAGGTTTTTCGGGACACGCCCGGGAATTATATTAACCGGGGCGATTATCGGGATATTGGCCGCCTCACTCCAGAAGATGGGGAATCCGGGCAACATGGGTGTATGTGTGGCCTGTTTTCAAAGGGATATTGCGGGTGCCTTAGGTCTGCACCGAGCGGCCGTTGTCCAATACATCCGGCCGGAGATAATCGGTTTTGTCCTTGGCGCCCTCATAGCCGCTTATGCCTTTAAAGAGTTCAAACCACGAGTAGGATCGGCTCCTATCGTGCGTTTCTTCCTTGGTTTTTTTGCCATGATCGGAGCGCTTGTTTTTCTGGGCTGTCCATGGAGAGCCTTGCTTAGAATCTCTGCTGGCGACGGAAACGCCATTATCGGTTTGCTTGGGTTTGTAGCCGGCATAGCCATCGGGATCGTTTTTTTGAAAAATGGTTACAATCTGGGCCGGGCGCAGAAAAGCTATTCCGCTACTGGATGGATCCTGCCCCTGGTTATGATCACACTTTTCCTTTTTCTTTTAGTCGCCCCACAGATGGGAAATGATGGCTACTCCGGACCGATTTTTTCCAGCACGAAAGGTCCCGGGGCCTCTCATGCTCCAATAGCCATATCGCTTCTGTCTGGCCTTTTTATAGGTTTTATAGCCCAACGAACACGGTTCTGCACTATGGGGGCAATAAGAGATATAATGCTGATACGCGATTTTCACTTGGCAAGCGGCGTACTGGCTCTTCTGGTTGGTGCGTTCATCACCAATCTGATCTTTGGTCAGTTCCATGCCGGTTTTGAAAATCAGCCGATTGCCCATACTAACCAGTTATGGAATTTTACTGGTATGCTTCTGGCCGGACTGGCCTTTCTCTTAGCCGGCGGTTGCCCGGGGCGGCAACTATTCCTGGCCGGCGAAGGCGATGGAGATGCAGCCATCTTTGTTCTTGGTATGATTGTTGGCGCTGGTTTTTCCCACAACCTTTCCCTGGCCAGTTCTCCCCATGGAGTTGGTTTGTATGGCCCGCTGGCCGTCCTCATTGGACTGGCCTTCTGCCTCTACGTTGGCCTTACTATGCGTGAAAAGACATAAAAGCATGCTATGTTCATACGAATGCTCCACCGGATCCGATTGTTAAATTAACCTTTGAGGCCTTGATTAAGGTTTGATAGCGAAAATCTTTCCGTGATAACAAGCATCTTTCCCCGTCAGGAATTTACTGGGGCAGTAGGTAAAGAACATGCCGTAGTGTATCTACAATGGCCGGTTCAGGGAGCTGGGGCTTCCCGCGGGCTGCAAACCCGTTGAGGGCACCTAATAAGTATCCTGTTCGGTTCGATTCCGAAATCCGGCCTCCAAGTAGATTTCATAAAGGTACCCGTTTGAAATTTAAACAAATACCCGCAAGGCCCAAAAGAGACCCAAAACAGCCTGGTATGTTCAGTCCAAAAAAGAGATATACACCCCCTGCAGATCACCCTGACGGGACTTCCGGTTTGGAAAACAAAGTAAGGCCTATGAATAAAAAGAACCGATAGTAACACTACCCCGCCCCGGCGGATCTCCGACATGAAAACCGGACATTTCTATTTTGGTAAAATTAGGACATTTCTAAATTGGCTTTACATCAGCAATCTTTTTTGTTGGCAATTTTTCTTGACTGTGTTAGCTTGCGGCATTTTTAGAAGTGGAGGATACTAAATGAAGGAGTTAGTACAGAGCGCATTGAACAAAATCCGGCCTGTTTTACAGAGAGACGGCGGCGACGTGGAACTGGTCGATATCGTGGATGGAGTAGTTTCTGTACGCCTGACCGGGGCCTGTAAAGGCTGTCCCATGTCGCAGATGACCCTCAAAAACGGCATTGAGAAATACCTCAGAAAAGAGGTGCCCGAAGTAGTCCGGGTCGAATCCGTCTAGTCAGCTACTTGTGGTATTTTTCGCCTGCTTTTATTGTATGGGCCCGATAAACCTGCTCCAGTAGCACGAGGCGACACATCTCGTGTGTCAGGGTTAACCTTGAAAGTGACAGGACAAAATGGCATCCTTTTACCAGGTCCGATGAAAGGCCTAAGGGGCCTCCAGTGATAAAAACAATTTCTTCCCTGCCCATCGCCTCAAGATTCATTAAGAAGTGCGCCAGTTCCAGAGATGAAAGCTGCTCTCCCGTACCGTCCAAAGCTATTCGGTAGGCAGACGGGCTCATCCTGGTCAGGATAATTTTGCCTTCAGCCTCCACAATCTTATTTGGATCTGCCTTCGTTCCAATCCTTTCCGCTTTCACAACCGTAACTTCAGTTGTAGCATAGCGCCTAAGGCGATGCAGATAGTCATCTATCCCCATCTGGATAAAAGGCTCTTTTGTCTTACCCACAAAAAGAAACCTCAACCTTGTAGCCATGCCTTATCGCCTCGCTGTCACCGTACGCTAAAAACAGCCAAGAAAAAAGAGGGAAATTTGAGATTTACGGATGGTGATGTTTTATTGATACCGATTTTATTTACGGTGATAGATCGGTATAGCTGTACGTTTGTGTTCTGATGCCATGATCAT
>CAYSYZ010000048.1:492-14062 GCA_964435205.1 uncultured Desulfovibrionales bacterium | reverse complement strand
ATCTCCTCCATCGGGGTGTCTTTTCTGATAAAGAATCCCAGCGAAAAAAAAAGAAGGTCTCGGTTGCTGCCTTGCGCCAATTTCCGCTGGCCGTCGATGGCCATAATATTCTCCTAACATTGGAAAGTGCCCTGAAAGGTCTGCCCTTAATCCTGGCCGACGATGGTTTCCTCAGAGATATCGCCCGGGCAGCCAAGGGATATGCCCCCAGTTCTTTCACTGTAGAAGCGTTGACTTTAATGTGTAAGATGTTTTCCAGACATCAGCCGGCAGATATCGTTTTTCTATTGGACTCTCCCGTTTCCAAGAGTGGGCAATTGGCAGCGAAAGTCAGGCGCTTTTTCTCAGATTACGACTTGAAAGGTAGCGTTCAGGCAGTGCCAGTGCCTGAGAGTATACTGGTTGGTTTTTACGGAGTGGTGGCTACAAGTGACTCGGCAATTATTGACGACGCAACAAAGGTCTTTGATCTTGCCGGTTACATAGTTCGCTATAGCCTGCATTACAAGAACATAATACGCCTTCGTTAAGAGCTCCGCAGTTTTGCCAATCTGTTTTTCCCCTGATAGCTGCAGATGGTTGTAGGCCAGGTGCGCACTCTTCCTCTGGTTTTTACGGCTTTCAAGTTTTTTTATGGGAGTATTAATATTTTTCTATCCGCACCGGTGATATGGGCATCGTTATTGTTCATAACTTATTGGAAATATTGCGAAACGGTGGAACGACCTTTCAGGGCATTTTTCTTGCAAACCCGAATGTCCAGGAAAATCAATTTAGTTCCATCAACAAAGGCTCGAGTATATATCTACACATTGGTATCTTGCATATATTGAGGTGCGTTAGACATGGAAAAGATCTGTCTTGCTCGAAGAAGATGGCAGAGTAATGAAATGGGCGAAAGGGACGAAAAGCCTTCGGTGGCATCGTGGTTCCAGCCCCCAAGTATTACCGTCAGACCTGATGACATGGTTCGTTCTTTGGTACACTCTTTAAGCAGTATAGGCAACAAGGAGCATGATGAATCCGGGGCGACTACACAGAAATTTGAAGTAGAGATTCAATATGACTGTTTTTCTCCGATCAAGGTTACGGTTCATGTTGCACCGGCCAGGCCGCAGACAGATAAACAATGGCTGACTGTTGAAGAGACAGCCCGATTTCTCAGGGTAAGCCCGGCCACGATCTATAAGGAACTTTGGGCTGGAAACCTGGCTGGACTCAGGGTTGGGCGGCAGTGGCGTGTATTTATGCCCGGATTGGACAAAGAAGTCAGGGAGGAGACAAGATGACATACTACAAATATTGGGGTTTAAATCGGCCACCTTTTGACAATGTGCCAGATCCGAGGATGTATTGGCCGCAAAATCCTACCCTGGAGGATGCAATATCCGAGATTTTATTCTCCATTACAGAAGGAAATGAATGCCTTGCAGTAATTGTTGGTGAAATTGGAACGGGCAAGACATTGGCACTGCGGGTACTGTTAAATGAATTAAGCCCCGAGAAGTACAAGGTAGCTTTTCTGACCAACCCCACACTGACGTTTACTCAGATAATGCGTGAAATTATCGGCCAATTGGAAGACAAGAAAATACTTATAAAGTGGAAAGACCATTTGCAGGAAGAATTCAACCGGATTCTTTATAAATCAGCCGATGAAGGTAAGCGTGTAGTTGTGTTCATCGATGAAGCCAATGTCTTAACTACGGGGAGTTTGCAAGGACTTCGGCTTCTCACCAATATGCAAGACGACAACCAGAACCTTGTGACTTTTGTTCTCGCAGGCCAGAAAGAACTGGCAAAAAAGCTGGAAAGACCATCAATGGAAAACCTCTATCAGCGTATAGGGGTTTATTGTAAGGTAAAAGGATTAGATTCTTTAGGAAAAGTTGCTGAATATGTGGCTCATAGGCTAAAACATGCACGCCAAGGCGCATCTACGACACGTCCCGACGCATCTGCGACCGGGTGTTCCAGAGAGATTTTTACCGAACCGGCCATCATGGCCGTATGGAACCATTCCCGTGGCGTGCCGCGCATGGTTAACAAGATATGCAAATTGTGTCTTAAGGCAGGTGAGACGAATCATATGAAAGTCATAGATGAGTCAGTGGTTGAAGGTCTTGCCTGCATGTTTGTAAAAGGTTGCTTTAAAAAAGATAAGGCTGATCAAGAGAAAGAAGTACCTGCGGCCCATATGGATGCTGGATATGAAGTATCAGATAAAGCCCAGCGTGGAGAGCAGAAAAAAGAAAATCTTGCCTCTTTGGAATTAAGTGTCAGATCCGTGGCTACTGTAGCACTAAACGATTCCCCATCACTTAACCCTTCGGTTGTCGGCCCTTCTCAGGTGGCCGATGAAGCAAGGGAAACTGGGGCAGAATGTGCACCGGCTACGGAGTGTGTAAAGATCAAAGAGTCTGGCGTCCAAACGAACGGGGCGAATGCTGGCGATAAAGAGCAAGAATCATTTGCGATGGACGATCTGGTTAAACACCTTCCTTCTGAAATCTTAAATCGTATCTATTACATGGAAGAGCGACAACTTTGTCGGTTAGCGGGACAATTGGCTGCCACTGAACTACGAAGAAATGAGGCGTTGAAGCGTAACGAAGATCCTATTGTTCTCTGGGAAAAGATACGCAGTGAAATAATTGTCGTCCTCAAGCGATTGGGGCTACAAAATGTTGGGCAAGCTACTGGATGCCTTTAGTCCGCAATGCAAAATTACAGGCAAGCCCGCTCTACTCGGTTCCAGTCACCGCCATAGGTCAGCCGGGGATAGCGCTCGTGCGCCAGAACTCACCGCCGGTAGACCGGCTGTCCTGAACCTTAGTTTTTGCCAACTGTGCTTAAAAATCGATATGATTTAATCTCCCTGCCGAGGAGATTGTGGGCAAAAGTTTCAAGGATATGTTTACTTTCTGCTAATGGTTGCGCACTAAAATGCAGCCGGGAAAGTTTGGCCAGTGGTGTTTTCTGCGCCAATAAAAGGAGCTTGACAGTACCTGGTGAGAGGCGATTTTTCAAGGGTGGGTTAGAGGCACAGTCGGAGCAGACAATACCTCCTTTTTCGTGATCAAAACTATAACAAACCTGCCCGTTTTTCCATAGGTTACACTTAATGCAGATCGCAAAGTTGGGAGCATAGCCGACTGTGGATAAAAGGCGTACAAGAAAAAGTACAGATAGTTGAGCTAAAGATACACCTTGGTCGATGTTGCGAAGAGCCCATAGTAAGAGATGGAAAAGTTTGTCGTGGGGATCGCGTTCCTTTATCCAGGCATCTACCAATTCACAAAAATAAGCCGCATAAGCGAATCTTTCCGGTACGTTCCGTATGGAAGCAAACGTTTGTACCAAATCGCATTGTTCGATTCTGGTTAGAGACGAGTGCTGCTTTTCCCAAAAAATTGGTCGGACAAGCGAGAATAGCTCCAACTGGTTGGCAAAACGTTTGCGGCTTTTTTTGGCTCCTTTAGCAATGCCGTTTATTTTACCTAAGGAATATGTAAAGAATGTAATAATCTTATCGGATTCGCCAAAATCTCTATGATTAAGTATAATAGCTGCTGTCTGTTGCAAGGGCATAGTATAGGATGGGTGCTACATTAACTCGGGATTGGGCAGAGTGATGTTTACGACCTGCCCGCTATTTCCGAGGGGTTTCACGGGCTTGTCATCTAGATAAAAATCTACACCACCAGCGTTTCCTATAAGCAGTTTTATCTTATCATCCATTGCCCAGGTAAAGGTTTCACCGGGCTTGAAAGAGTACTCCTCGAGTGTGTTTTCATCGATTAGTGCCTGTATCCAGGTGTTTTCTTTAAAAATGGCTCGCAATTCATGTTGCTTTTTATCTTGGAGCTGCTTTTGTGCCGTTTGTACTTTAGCTTGAGGAGCAGGGATGCTTGTTTGGCCTTCGATATGCGCTTTAGCCTGTTCAACGACGCGATTAGCATTGGCTGAAGTGCTGGACAATGAATTCTGTTCCTTTTTAAGGACTTCCTTTTGGGGCGCTGGTTGCGTGGAGGAGGATTTTTGACCCATGTAAACTATAAGCCCTAAAAGTGAGACTAAGATAATTATTGATATCGATGTCCAAAGGTATTTTCTGTACCTGGAAAAGAACTCTCGCCCACTTTTTTCAGCTGGAGGGCTAATTTCTTTTGGTTCTTTAGCCGGCCTGGGATAACGGAGAAGGACATCGTTTGGATCCAGCCCGATATATTCAGCATAGCAGCGAATAAAGCCCCGGATGAATACTTCTGCTGGCAGCAACTCTTTTCGACCTTCCTCTATGGCCCTTAGGGTGCCAATGTTAATTTTGGTAGCATTGGCAACTTCCTCTAAAGTTATATTTCGGAGTTCTCTTTCTCGCTTGAGATAATCGCCGATAGATTCCATGTGCGTTCCACCTCTCCTTCAAATCTTGGTGGTCAGAGCAAAACTTCAATATATGACCTATCGCGAAGCTCTTTTATCCAGGCCATAAAGCGTCGGGTTACGCCCTGCTCGAACAGTATTTGATATATTTCTTCCTTTACCTCCTCAAAGGTTTTTGCCCTTGTTTCTTCGATGTCTGCGACTTTAAATATCTGGTAGCCGATGGGCGTTTCAACTACCGGGCTTATTTCCCCAGCTTTAAGGGCTATAATGATATCTCTCATGTAAGGGGCTAGTTCGCTCTTGTCAAAATAGCCAAGGTTACCGCCTTCAGTTGCTGTGGTGTAGGCAGAAAACCTCCGGGCCAAATTTTCAAATTCGGTTCCGCTCATAGCCTGCCGGCGGACACCTTCCGCTTTTTTAAAGATGGCCTGTTTTTCGTCTTCATTACATAAACCGGGTATGCTGAAGACAATATGCTGGACTTTGTATCTTTGCTGGCCACGGTAACTGTGAAGATTGTTTTGATAATACTCTCTAAGTTTATTCTCAGTTATAACGATTTTGGCGTTGACTGCCCGGCCGATCAGCTTAAACCTTTCTATCTGGTCCTTGATCTTTCCACGGTATTCTTCTGCCGTGAGACCGTCTTGTTGTAAACGGGCGATTAGCTGCTCTTTGTTTATGCCACTTTCCTGAATGATTTTTTCAATGGCCGCCCCAACTTCCGCCTCTGAGACGGACAGTCCGAGCCTTTTTGCTTCTTGTTCCGCCAGCTTTTGATCGATGAGCTGATTAAGGATCTCGGTTCTTATGTTTGTCTTTTCTCTTTCTATGGTCGATGCCGGGTTTTGCAGCTTGAGTTGATGCATGAGACGTTGTTCTGCTTTCTCTAATTCGACCAAGGTTATTACGTCTCCGTTGACCACGGCTACAATACGGTCAACAACTTCTGTAAAACCGGTTGTGGGGACAAGCAAGACAAATGAGAAAATAAAAAGAAAAAAGGTATTAAGCGGTCTCATTAGAGGGGGCATTTTGCCTTAGGTATTATTAATTTTTGCGTCGGCAAAAATACAAAATGTAGTCTTTTTCTATAGTTGGACCTTAGCATTTTGAAAAAGTGCTTGCAAGACTTTTTTGACTTCCTGCAGCATCTGCGCGTCCTCTGCGTTGGATAAAGATACATAGAGCTTGTTTTCAGGGGTAAAGCGATATTTTCGCTTGTTTTGGCGGATTAATGACAGGATTATTTCCGGAGCAAGCTGGGTCTTCTCGCTAAAGCTCAATATAAAATAACCATTAGTGCTGTCCAAACGATTCACCATAAGCCTCTTGAGATCCTGCTTGATCTCCATGAGAGACAAGAGGTTTCCCACTTCTGGTGGTAATGGGCCATAGCGGTCGATCAGTTCATTCTTTATATCTGACAATTCTGTAACAGTATCAGCCATGGTCAACCGGCGGTATATAATGAGACGCTGGTCTGATTCTGGTACGTAAGCCTCCGGTATGTACGCGGAAACCTTGAGATTAATCTCCGGTTCAAGCTCTTCCTCTACGGGAGTGCCTTTAAGTTCATTTACCGTCTTTTCGAGGAGATCGAGATACAGGTCATAGCCCACGGCAGCAATATGTCCGGTCTGGGTTGTTCCGAGAATACTGCCGGCTCCTCTGATCTGAAGGTCGTTCATGGCCAGTTTAAAACCGGATCCCAATTCGCTGAAATCCAGTAAGGCCTCAAGTCTTTTTTGAGCGTCTCTTGTAAGATGTGCGGGCGATGGGACTAACAAATAGGCGTAGGCCTGCTCCTTGGATCGTCCAACTCGGCCGCGTAGTTGGTATATCTCAGCTAAACCGAGCCGGTCAGCCTGGTTGATGATTATAGTATTGGCCGTAGGTATATCTAACCCGGATTCAATAATAGAGGTACAAACCAGGACGTCTATTTCCCGATGCACAAATCTTACCATTATTTCTTCCAGGGCTTTGCTGGCAAGCTGACCATGGGCTACGGCTATGCGCACCCCTGGAACTAGCTTATGCAACCGCTCAGCAACCGCTTGAATGCCTGCGACTCGATTATGGACAAAGAATACCTGACCTCCACGTTGATATTCCCGAAGAATAGCCTCCCTTATCACATGGTCATCAAACTTTGTTACGTACGTCTTGACTGAGATCCGGTCTTGTGGAGGTGTACTTATCACGCTAAGGTCGCGTATGCCGAAGAGAGACATCTGAAGGGTACGGGGAATGGGTGTTGCGGTCAGGGTGAGAACATCCACTGTCTTCCTTATTTGTTTCAGTCGTTCCTTATGTGTGACACCAAAACGATGTTCTTCATCTACGACCACTAACCCCAGGTCGCGGAATTTGATATCCCGTTGTAACAGGCGATGTGTACCGATCACAATATCTATTTTGCCTTCTGAGAGCCGCGATACTATTTGTTTTTGTTCCTTGACCGTACGGAAACGGCTGAGACAGGCTATGACTATCGGTAAGGAGGAAAAACGGTGGCTGAACGTCTGAAAGTGCTGCTCAGCGAGGACGGTTGTTGGCACCAGGACAGCTACTTGCTTACCATCCATCACGCTTTTAAAGGCAGCTCTCAGCGCAACCTCGGTTTTACCATAGCCTACGTCTCCACATATGAGTCGATCCATAGGCCTGGGTGATGTCATATCCATTATTGTGTCTTCTATGGCTGCCACCTGATCAGGGGTCTCTTCATGTTCAAAGGATAGTTCGAACTCCCGATAAAAGCTGTCTGGTGGCGTAAAAGAAAATCCCTTTTCCACCTTCCGCCGGGCATACACATCGAGAAGCTCTAAAGCTACATTCCAGATGGCTTCTTTGATCCGTTTCTTGGCAAGATGCCAGGATTTACCACCCAGCTTGTCGATTTGCGGATGATAGCCTTCTACGCCTATATATTTTTGCAGGACGTTAAGCCTGTATACAGGGAGGTAGAGTTTGTCTCCATGGCGGTATTCCAGCAGCAGGTAGTCATTGACGGTGTTATGCACCTCGAGTTTAACTAAATGGCGGTAGATACCGATCCCGTGGTCACGGTGAACCACTAGATCATCGGGCTTAAGCTCACCGAAGCTGAGAATTGGGGTAAACTTTTTCTTTGTAGCTGTGGTAGATTTCTTTATCTTTTCACCGAATAACTCGTTTTCGGTCAGGAGGATAATTCTATAAGCCGGGAAGCGAAATCCGCGAGAAACCTCTCCGACGTAGATGTGTACCTTTTGTACCGGTGTTTGTAAGGAAAAATGGAAGGGTGTTTCCAAGACCTCCACCGGGACATTGTAATCTGTTAAAAGTCTTTTAACTTGTTCCGCGGTATGGACTGTGCGACATATGATATAAATTGATTCTCCTTCGTCCATCCATGTATTTATTTTGTGCAGAAAGCCGGTAAAAAAATCTTCACGCTTGTAGCCACCCGAAAGTTCCGCCTTGATATCTTCATTGCTTAGCGTGGCCAAATGCAAGCTTCTGCTGCCAGCCCGTTTTTCTTCTACGGGGAAGGGTCTAATTCTTAGATGGGCAGTAGCCGGTATTACATCTGCCCAGTTTTGATTTATTAGATAAAGGTCCTCCAGCTCCGGGCAAAAACGGGATGCGGTCTTGGCATTTAAGTTACCCTCTCTAATCCTGTCCTGAAAATTGGCCTGTTTTTCTTCTATCTTAGAAGGGTCTACGCTTAGCAGCAGAACCCTGTCCCGCAGATAATCTCTCAAGGTGGAAAGTTCGGGATAGAACAGCGGCAGGAAGAATTCAGAACCGGCAAAATGGAAATGTTGTTCGATCAGGGCTTCAATCTCTTTTATTCCTTCAAGAGAGATACTGTGCTCGATAGCATATTGGCGGATATGTTCCAGAGCGTATGTCACTTCGCTTTTATCGAGGATAACCTCATGTACCGGAAGGAGAACAAGTTCGGATATCTCACGGAGAGATCGCTGGGTTATAGGATCGAATTCGCGTATCGATTCTACGTAGTCTCCTAAACAGTCTATGCGGACAGGGTTATTATGCATTGGAGGGAAAACGTCGATGATTCCGCCTCGAATGCTGAAATCGCCCACTTCATGTACGAGCGAAGTTGCTGTATAGCCACCGGATACAAACTTATCCATCAAAATTTGACGGTCGAGATGTTCACCGGCGACGATATAATCAGCAAAGTTCGTCAGCACTTTTTTAGGTATTAGCTTTTGTAGTAGCACTTCAACCGGGGCAACTAATATAAAACTGGAATTGCCGGAGGCCATACGATATAGCGTTTCGATGCGCCGGCTTACCGGGGTCTTGTGCGGAGAAAGTTCGCTGAACGGGAAGACTTCGTATGGGGGCAAAACAAAGACCGGGCGTTTACAAAAAAAGGCAAACTCCGTAGCATAGGTGTCTGCTTCACTCCATGTGGGGGCGATACACACAACGGCACCAGTAAGATCACCTTCCAATTCGGCGAGGGCAAAGGCCAAAGACGAACCTTTTACTCCCGTGACATCCACCAGGCCGCCATGGTCGATGTTTTTTCTAAGGTCGGTTATGTAATTGGTGTCAGGGATCACGTAAAGGCTAATTTAATCAGGGACGTTGAAAAAGGCAAGACCGAGCGCTTGGGGAATCTTCAAGAAACGATATGGACTTGACAATAAGGATAACTCTATTTCAAATTTTAGCGGCGGCAAGGCCAGCCCGAATTCTTAATGCACAATTAAAGATAGGAAAACCATAGCTTCTGATTGACAAAACGTAGTCGTCTGTTTAAAGTTTGACCGATTAGCGTGAACTGAAGGGGGCTGGTTCGATAAAGAAAATATCCGGAAAGATAACAGGTCTTAAAGTCAACCAGGTTAAAAGAATAGAGAATATTTACCGCCGTAAGATCCCACCGAGAGACATTGTCACTCCGGAACTGGCTAAATACCTTACCCAGTTGTCCCGGGAAATCAACCGGCAGATTGGCATATTGGTTAGCCGACCCGGCGATATAGAATATGTAATAGTTGGTGACCATCGCAGCATTACTATACCCAGTCTATCGGATTACCGGACCGGCAGCAGCCGCTTGCGCGGTCTGAGATGCATTCATACCCATTTGGGGGATGAATCTCTTACCCGGGATGACTTGACAGACCTGGCCCTTCTTCGTCTGGATATTATGGCAAGTATAACTGCCAAACCAGACGGTCTGCCCGGATCGGTTCATGCCGCCCATATTCTCCCCAGACCGGTAAACGGTCACAATATCTCTTTTTTGGAACCCAAAATACCTTCGCAATTGAATGTCGATTTTCAGAGCTTGATCCAATCCCTTGAGAGTGAAATCACTCGGGAACACTCCTTGCAGGCGGTGGGCAGTAAACAGGATCGCGCTTTCCTTATTAGCGTTACCACGGATTCGCGTGAGGCGGCTGAAGAATCTTTGAACGAGCTGAGGGAACTAGCCCGCACTGCTGGGGTTGAGGTTTTGGATTCCATCATTCAGCGAAGGGATAAAATCCATCACAAGTATCTGCTGGGTAAGGGGAAGCTTAGCGATTTGTTAATCAAAGCCATGCAGATGGGGGTTAATCTGCTAGTATTTGACCACGAGTTAAATCCCTCGCAGATGCGCTCCATTACTGATTACACAGATATGCGTGTTATTGACCGCACTCAGCTTATCCTGGACATTTTTGCCCAGCGTGCGCAGAGCAGGGAGGGCAAGATACAGGTGGAGATGGCCCAGTTGAAATACCTTTTGCCGCGTCTGGTGACCAGAGATGATGCACTGTCCAGGCTTACTGGAGGTATTGGTGGACGCGGGCCGGGAGAGACCAGGCTGGAGGTAGATCGCCGCCGTGTGCGCGAACGCATTGCGCGTCTGGCAAGAGAGATCAAGTCTATTAGTAAGGAAAGGGAACTAAGGCGCAAAGGCCGCAAGCGACATAATCTACCTATTATTTCGATTGTTGGTTACACCAACGCTGGTAAGTCCACGCTTCTTAATGCGCTTACTAAGAGTCAGTTTTTAGCGGAGGATCGCTTGTTTGCTACCCTTGATCCTGCTAGTCGGAGGATTCGCTTCCCCAGGGAATCAGAGGCCATAATCACGGATACCGTAGGCTTTATTCGTGACCTTCCCCGGGATTTGTTTGAGGCCTTTCGGGCCACGCTGGAGGAACTTCGGGATGCTGACATTATTATTCACCTTATAGACATAAGTAATGAGAGCTTTAGGGAGCACATAGAAGCAGTGGACCTTATTCTTGAGACTCTGGAGCTGCACAACGTTCCGAATGTCAAAACCTTTAATAAAATAGACCGGGTGTCTCCAGCGTACGTCGCTACTCAGTGCCGGGCCTATAGCGCCTTGGGCATTTCAGCAATAAACCCCGATACCTTGCTACCATTTATTGAAACCATCCAGACCATGGTAGAGAAGTTTCACGCTCAGGTAGTTAGATATGACTGTAGCACCAAGATAAAGGCCCTACCCTAGCATCGAGACAGAAAACAATATTCAGTGCTTGGGTATGGAAAATCATCACTCGATGCGGATAACTCCACTGTTGCTAGTAAGCCAGAAGACCGCGGGGGAGGCATTTACACCTTGACAGGAAATTTGATATCCGTGGAAGCAGGTTCTTCGCAGTGAGCGCTATGTCTTCGGACGAAAAAATAGTCATTGTAGATGATGACCCGGCTATTAGGCGTTTTATTAGAGAAATCTTAACCGGTGCTGGTTATGAGTGTCTGGAGGCACAAAATGCCCAGGAGCTTTTTGCGCGGCTATCTGAAGGTGGGGTGTCTCTTGTGTTACTGGACATCAGGCTTCCTGATGGGGACGGCTTAAGTCTTTTGCCGGAGATAACGGAACGAGATGGGGATATTTGTGTAGTCATGATAACGGGAGTGGCGGATGTTAGAACCGCAGTTTCTGCCATCCGGAGCGGGGCGTTTGACTTTATTCCCAAACCGTTTACCGGGGATGAGTTGCGGGTTGTAGTATCAAGGGCTATCAGCAAAAGACGTCTAGAGGTTGAAAACAAGAGATACCGGCAGGACATTGAAGAAAGAAACTTCCGACTTGAAATACTGCATGGCCTTTCTGTCAAAATGGCCTATTATCTCCTGAGCGCGGTGGAACTGGAAGACATTTTTCGGACTACTCTGGTTGGTATTACCGCTGGCGAGGGATTGGGGCTCAACCGTGCCTTTTTGGCCTTATTTGACGATGAAAACGGTGTTTTGCGGGGGAAAATGGCTATTGGGCCGGATAGTCCGGAAGAAGCCGGAAGGATATGGTCGGCCTTACAGGAGAAAAACCATACGCTTTCACAAGCCCTTGAGGAATTCGGTCGTACCTGCCAGTCTCAGAACGCGAGATTAAACAGTATTGTTAGCCGGATAGCTGTTCCGAGCAGCGACACGGATCACATTTTCATACAGTCAGCACGTGAACGGCACTCGCTGCACGTCGTAGGAGGATCCGTTAATGGCCAGCCGGTGAGAGCGGATCTTATAGATCTCCTTGGAGTTGATGAGTTTGCCGTTGTTCCCCTTTGTTCTCCTTACAGGGTACAGGGTGTTATTATTGCCGATAATTTCGTTACCAAAAAGCCAATTCACAAAGAGGATATCGCAGCCATGGAACTTTTTGCTAACCAGGCGAGCGTAGCCATAGAAAAAGGTAGGCTTTACTCAGAGCTGGGAGCTAAGGTGGCCATGCTGGAGGCTACTAATAAAGAACTAAAAGAGAGTCGGGACTTATTGATACGAGCGGAGCGGTTTTCGGCAATATGTGAATTGGCAGCGCAGATAGCACACGAAATGAGGAATCCGCTGGCCTCCATCGGCGGATTGGCTAGATTTATACAGAGGAATACTAAAGAGGATGTGCACAGAAGACATTTGGAGATTATTGCAAAAGAGACCGAGAAAATGGAACAAATTCTGTCTCAGATATTTAATTTTATTGAATATCCTCAACTCACACTGAGTCGTGTAAATGTGAATGATATTCTATCTTCTTGCGTCAATACCCTTGCTCCAGCTTTTGACAAATATCACATCCAGGTTGAAACAGATTTCGCTATGGATGTACCTGATTTGGACCTGGATGGTAATCAGATCAAACAGGCTGTTATTAACATTTGCAAGAATTCTATTGATGCTATGCAGTCCGGTGGTAGGCTCAAAGTTCGCACCCGGGTTGCTGCACAGGATATTGAAATAGAAATTAGTGATACCGGGGTCGGTATGCATAAGGAACTGCTTGATAGGGCGAGGCAACCCTTCTTTACGAGCAAGACCTACGGGGTTGGTTTGGGATTGAATATAGCCGAAAAAATCATCAAGGCCCATAAGGGCAGAGTTGACATTTATGGTGAATTGGGATATGGGGTCTCTGTTAATATATCCCTTCCTTGCAAGCCGAAAGAGATGTCTTAGGTACCAGTGTTTTGAGAGATGCTAGTGTAATATATTTTACCCTGGGATATGAGAAATGCTAATTGACAAGTACAACCGGGATATTACCTATCTTCGACTATCGGTTACTGATCATTGCAACCTGCGTTGTCGATATTGTATGCCACTTGGTGGCATCCAGAAGATGGCTCACACCGAAATACTGCGCTATGAGGAACTGTTACGACTGTTAGGGATCTTAATACCGTTAGGTATTAAAAAGGTTCGGTTAACCGGAGGGGAACCTCTTGTTCGCCGCGGTATTACGGACTTTACCCGTACACTGTGCCATATGGAAGGGCTGCAGGAGGTTTGCCTTACTACTAACGGCGTCCTTCTTAGTGAAAAGATCGACGAACTATATGAGGCAGGTATCAGGAAAATGAACATCAGCCTCGATACTCTTGACGAAAAAAGATACGGCGAGATAACCACTCGTCCTTTCTGGCATAAGGTCTGGGAAGCAGTTGAACGGGCCCTGTCGTTTGGTGATATAAAGGTTAAGGTTAATGTGGTTGTTATGAGGGGCATAAATGACGATGAGATAGAGCGTTTCAGTCTTCTAACATATGATTATGCTCTACAGGTGAGGTTCATAGAGTTTATGCCGATTGGCTGTGGAAGCCGATGGACTAATGATGCTTTTATGCCGGGGACTGAAATTGTAGAACGTGTAAAAAAACTGGGAGATTTGCTTCCCCTGGCG
>CAYSYZ010000048.1:0-482 GCA_964435205.1 uncultured Desulfovibrionales bacterium | reverse complement strand
AGAGAACGCCGGGCCAGCTTTGGTTTACAGGTTTGCCGATGCGCCGGGACAAATTGGTTTCATTAACCCAGTAAGCTGCAGTTTTTGTGCCTTATGCAACAGGATGCGCATTACGTCGGATGGGCAATTAAGGATGTGTCTTTTTTCCGACAATGAACTCGATATTAAGAAATATCTGCGGGCAGGCGCAAAAGACAAAGAACTAGCAGAATTATTGGTAAGGGCGGTAAAAGAAAAACCCCTTCGACGTGAAGGGCACGGCACCTTAATACATCAATGCGGTCGTCAGATGTCGCAAATTGGGGGGTGAGTCTTCAGACAATATCCTCAATTTTGCGTATTCCCTCTCCCCAGTTTTCTACCTTAAATTCCTTGTATGGGATTGAGATCTTATTTTTTTCTTCAACGAATATCATTTGTTTTTTGTAATCAAGCAAGAGGGATATTTTAAATATAAAGTTGTTTATGCAATAATTACACTA
>CAYSYZ010000047.1:0-14214 GCA_964435205.1 uncultured Desulfovibrionales bacterium | reverse complement strand
CATCACAATAGAAGTGAAGGTTCTAGATTGAAGCTTCCCGCAGCAAGCTGCTGGGGATCTCCGTATGTAAGGTAAAATGCATAGTATTCGCTCGCTAACCCCGCCGCAAGCAGCGGGGAATGCGCTCGCTATGCATGTTCACCTTATTGATTGTCTTGTCCTAACCGCTCAATCAACCCGACTTGGATTCACTAGCGGGTTATCTCCGTCATTGGACGCATAGCCGATATGGGGCTCTCGCTTCAAAACATGGTTTAAGATTGTGACCGGGGTCCTCTGTCTCAAACATCGGCCGTATTCACCCTAGGCGCCGAATGAGTTGCGCAGATTGAAAAGGATAATGCACGGACTAAAAGCTATCCCGCGGGGGATTTGGGCGCTTGGCCTTGTCAGTATGTTCATGGATATCTCTTCGGAGATGATCCATGGTTTATTACCCGTTTTCCTGGTGTCGGTACTTGGTGCACGGGCGGTTTCCATTGGGCTAATTGAAGGCATCGGCGAAGGGATAGCCTTGGTGGCCAGGGTCTTTTCAGGTGCCCTTAGCGACTGGCTTGGTAAACGCAAGGCGTTGGTAGTGGCCGGTTATCTTTTAGGAACCTTGACTAAACCACTCTTTGCCATTGCTACCGGCATTGGACTTGTGCTCACGGCGCGATCCTTGGATCGTCTTGGCAAAGGCCTGCGAGGTGCTCCACGCGATGCCCTGGTGGGAGACATGGCGCCGCCGAAGTTTCGCGGGACAGCTTATGGACTACGTCAATCTCTCGATTCCTTTGGCGCGGTTATGGGGCCGCTACTTGCTATTGCTTTGATGAGCGCAACTATGAACGACTTTCGTTCCGTGTTTTGGTTTGCAATTATACCCGGCATTATCGCCGTTGCTATTCTTGTTCTTGTTGTTCAGGAGCCAGCGCATCCGTCTGATAAGCCGGTAAAGTTACCTGTTCGGCGCAGTGAAATTCCGGTCCTGGGAGCAGCGTACTGGACGGTTGTCGCTATTGGAGCGGTATTTACCCTGGCACGGTTCAGTGAGGCCTTTTTACTGCTGCGGGCTGAAAGTGTTGGCCTGGCGCACGGCATGGTGCCTATTATCCTCGTTACTATGAGCCTGGTTTACGCATTAGGAGCTTATCCGGCCGGTCGTCTTTCCGATTACATTGGTCGATCAAAACTACTCTGTGCAGGTTTGGTCACTTTGATTGTCTCCAACCTGTTGCTAGCCAAAGCCACAAACGTGCTTGAGGTGGTATTTGGTGCAGCGCTCTGGGGACTCCATATGGCGCTGACCCAGGGTTTGTTTGCCGCGCTGGTCGCAGATACCGCCAGGCAGGAATTTCGAGGTACTGCCTTTGGGGTGTATGGTCTAGCCAGTGGCATTGCAATTTTTATTGCCAGCGTGTTTGCGGGCTGGCTGTGGGATCAATATGGAGCTCCGGCTACCTTTCTCGCCGGGGCAGCTTTCTCGCTGCTGGCGTTAGTGGGTTTATTGATTCTGCGTTGGTATAGCCCAATAAAATTCAAACTGTCGTAGTCCTAAATTCTGGAGACCAGACCTGGACTTTGATAACTGATCTTTTTTATTTCTACCCACTGTTCTCTCCCTCCGCTTAACTGGTAACCATACCTATGCCTCCTTAGGCAGTTTATGGAAACAATTTGACAATACAAATAAACATGGCAAGAATATGAGCGACAGGTTAACAATCGGCGCGAGCATAAAGAAATTTATGCGTCTGGAGAACAAAAACGCCATGCTATTATGTTGCTCAAGTTACATAACATTTGTCCTGCTTTGAAGCACGGCCACTCCCTGACAAATTTGTGGGTATTTCATGAAGCAATCTCCACGCCTTTTTCAGATCGAACAGCCGACACACCGCCCCATTAACTGGGGCGATATTGTCGTGTTTGTCGGAGTGGTTGTCCTGGTTTACACAGGCGTACGTATGGCTTTCAATGCCCCGGCAATAATCGAAGGACCTACGATTTCCGTCTCACCCAGCGCACTTCCTTGGTATGCCAGTATGTCCGTCGGACGCATGGCCGTAGCCTATGCTCTGTCCATGCTGTTCACTCTAGTTTATGGTTCCCTGGCCGCACATAAACGCCGCGCTGAACAGATCCTAATGCCCCTGCTCGATGTGCTGCAGAGTGTGCCCATTCTGTCTTTCCTCCCGGTGGTATTGCTCAGCTTTAACGCCATCCTACCCTGTAAACTGGCGGCCGAACTAGCCTCCATCATCCTGATTTTCACCAGCCAGGCCTGGAATCTGACCTTTGCATGGTATCAATCACTAACCACCGTTCCCAAAGAGCTGCGCGAGGCCAGCGATATCTTCCGGTTCAGCACCTGGCTGCGTTTCAAAACTCTGGAGTTGCCCTTTGCCACCATTAGTCTGGTTTGGAACAGCATGATGAGTTGGTCGGGCGGTTGGTTCTTCCTCATGGCGGCCGAGATTTTCACCGTAGGGCAAAGGGACTTTCGCCTGCCGGGGTTGGGCGCTTACCTGCAAGAAGCTGCTAACCAGGGAAATTTTCAGGCCATTGTCTGGGGCATGGGCACTCTGGTGTTAATCATAGTAGCCTTAGACCAGTTGGTTTGGAGGCCGCTACTGGCCTGGGCCGATCGCTTTAAGCTCGAAATGGTCGAGAGTGCAATCCCACCCACTTCTTGGTTTTATGATGCTTTGCGCAGTTCGCGTTTAATCGATTGGCTTATTCAGGCAGCTTGGCGCCCGGCTAGGGAGGGCCTGAACGGATGGCTTCTTCACCGCTTCCCCGTGAGGAGCAAAACACCGCAGATGCGAGCCGTTCGCCCCTGGGCGATATACGTGGTAGGAGCAGCAGGTGGGCTAGGGCTTCTCTACGGTGCGTCCCTTGCCGGGCAGATGTTGCTGGCTGTGCCCCTGGCTCAATGGGGCACTATCGGAATTGGCCTAATAGCAACGCTGTTGCGCGTCTTATTCGCCTTGATGATCGCTCTGGCTTGGACCGTGCCCCTCGGCGTAGCCATCGGCAGTAACCCTCGCCTGGCGGCCTGGCTACAACCGGTGGTACAAATCACCGCCTCGGTACCCGCTACAGCCCTTTTTCCGATCATCTTGTTGTTGATGCTCGGGTTACCGGGCGGCCTCAACCTGCCTGCCGTGCTACTGATGCTGATGGGAACCCAGTGGTATCTCTTGTTCAATGTAATTGCCGGTGCCGCTGCGATTCCGAGAGATTTGAAAGACACTACCACCCTACTACAACTCAACCGATGGGAGCGCTGGCGTACCCTGATTCTGCCAGCCCTCTTTCCTTACATCATTACCGGTGCCATCACCGCAAGCGGTGGAGCTTGGAATGCCAGTATTGTGGCCGAACACGCCGAGTTTGGAGGACGAACCATAGCCACCGTTGGCATCGGCGCTAGCATCGCCAAGGCTACCGCCCGCGGTGATTACCCCTTGCTGTTGGCTGCCACGCTGAGCATGATCCTCACTGTTGTTGCCATCAATCGGCTGGTGTGGCGGCGCCTCTATCGTCTGGCCGCAGAACAATATCGCATGGAGTAATACATGACTGCGCATAGCTACTTACTGACCCTTCAACACATCAGCCAGGTGTACGCCAGTGGTGAAAGGCACTTCACCGCCATCCAGAACGTGGATCTGACTCTCAGCGAAGGCGAATTTGCTGTTCTGTTAGGACCGTCGGGTTGTGGTAAGAGCACCCTCCTGCGTATCATCGCCGGTCTACAAACACCCACCGAAGGTCAGGTCCTGTACCGTGGTACACCCTTGCAGGGAGTTAATCCCCACGCTTCTATCGTCTTTCAAACCTTCGCCCTCTTCCCTTGGCTGACGGTGCTAGAGAATGTTGAAATAGCCCTCAAAGTGCGTCGAATGCCCCCCAATCTACGCACCGCCCGGGCCTTTGACTTGCTGGACCGGGTGGGACTGGACGGCTTTGAGACTGCCTATCCTCGCGAGCTATCAGGTGGTATGCGCCAGAAGGTCGGATTCGCGCGCGCCATGGCTGTGGAACCGGAGTTACTGTGCTTGGATGAGCCTTTCTCGGCCCTCGACGTTCTCAGTGCCGAGGCTCTGCGCGGCGAGTTGCTGGAATTGTGGACCAGTGGCAACATCCCGACACGAGCCATTCTTATGGTCACTCATAATATCGAGGAAGCCGTCTTCATGGCTGACCGAATCGTAGTAATGGATAAGCAACCTGGCCGGGTGGTGACAGAGTTGACGGTGAACTTGCCTCATCCGCGCCAGCGCAAGGCCCCGCAGTTCCTGGACATGGTGGACCGCGTGTATGCCACCCTGGCCGGTCAAACGCAGCCAAAACACGTGGAACTGGGTACGGCCCCCGGTGAGCCAGGCCGTACCCGTGCACTGCCTCACATTACCATAAATGACCTAGCCGGATTGCTGGAACATCTAGCCGAGAGGCCCAATAACCAGGCCGACATCTACCATTTGGTGAAGGAGTTACGGGTGGATTCCGATCACCTGCTAAGCCTGACTGAGGCCGCCGAATTGTTGGGGTTCGCCACTATTGCTCGGGGAGATATCACCATGACCCCCCTGGGTAAGACCTTTGCCGAGGCCAGCATCCTGGCCCGCAAAGAGATCTTTGCCACCTGCATCCGGCAGCTTCCCATTTTCAAGTGGCTGTTAGCTATGCTGCGGGCAGCACATCGCCAGCAACTGGAATGGGACTTAGTCCAGACCGCTCTAGAGCTGGAATTCCCCCCTGACGAAGCAAAACGCCAACTTGAGACTGCCGTTAACTGGGGCCGCTACACCGAACTTCTGGCTTATGATGACAGCAATGAGGTATTCTACCTTGAATCCGGTGGTCTCCCGTCTTCAGGAACGGGGATCAGACAAAACGTGTAAGGATCTTCCCCTCATGACGAGCCGTAAAATTGTAGACACACATGCCCATTTATGCGATTCCTCTTTCGATTCTGATCGGGCTGAGGTTCTTGAAAGGGCACAGGCAGCCGGCGTGGCCGCCATCATCACAGTAAGCGAGAAGCTTCCGGATGCTCAGCGAAACATCGAACTAGCAGCAGCCTACCCGGTACTTAAACCAGCGGCGGGGGTCTATCCGACCCACCTCGATTTACATCAGGCGGAAGTGATGGCCTCCTTTATTCGCAGAGAACGAGATAAATTATTTGCCATAGGTGAGGTTGGACTCGATTACCGGACAGTAAAGAAAGAGGAAGAAAGAGAACTCCAGCGAGAGATTTTCGTTAGCTTCGTCGATTTAGCCCTCGAGCTCGATTTACCGCTCAACATCCACTCCCGGTCCGCTGGTCGGCATGCTGTCTCCTTACTCCTTGCACGCGGAGCTCGCAAGGTGCAGCTCCATGCGTTTGATGGTAAAACGGCTGCGGCTATACCGGCAGCAGAGGCAGGCTACTTTTTTTCGATTCCTCCATCGGTAATACGCTCGCCGCAAAAACAAAATCTAGTCAAGCGACTGCCACTTTCTTGCCTGCTCAGCGAAACCGACAGTCCGGTTTTAGGGCCTTCTCCAGCCGAGCGTAACGAACCGGCCAATGCCATAATTTCGGTCAATGCTATCGCTGAGTTAAAAAACGTTAGCAAAGAGGAAGTAATCGAGGTGGTCTTTAATAACACCTGCCGTCTGTTCGGTGATTTAGGTGTCTGTTTAGGAAGTTAAAGCATGATCACCATCGGTCTTTCGGCCCACCGGGTGGAGACAATCCCTTTCCTAAAAGACATAATGGCCGTACAGGATGCCGTTATCCTTGAGGAACCATCCCATCCATCTTTCCAGACCATGTTGGACGAAAAAGTCTCTGTTCCCGATTATGTCCGGACCACAGAACCCTCTTTCCCGATCTATTCGGAAAAGGTCTATCCTCTTCTGCAACGCTACCATAAGGAGGGTAAGCTCGTCATCCAGATCGAGCCGTATCTGGAAAAGTTAAATGAGATGCAGGCGTGGATCGAGGAAGGCCTTAAACCAACCGAACAAGTGCTTCAGCCTGAGATGAAAGCCGTCTATGAGTCTGAAAACCTGACCTTCGGGGCCTTGCTCCATTACTACCAGTCCCTGAACAGGCCTTTTGAAGAAATAACTCAGGCCGTGACGGATTTTGCCTCCCGTGATGCAAGGCGGATCAGGCTCCGTGATGAGATGCGGGCTGAGGCCATTATCGACTTCATCCGGAAAAACGGACTGGAAGATAAATCCATCTACGTAGAAGCCGGATATATCCATTTCGCCCTGCGTCCGTCCCTTTTATGGAAACAAGAAGCCTGGCGGCACAAGGTGCGGCAGGTCCTTATACTGGCCAGGCCCTGCCGCCACCTGAGTTACAGACAGTGGGGCCGCGCTGTTGATTTTATCTTACCGCCCGGTGATCTCTTGACCTTACATCATATCTTCAGGGGAGAGATTAATAGCACGTTGGGGAGGCTACTGGCTGCACGCAGCTTGATCTACGTAAGCCTTTTGACTAAAGACGAACTCTTGCCGACCGATGAAGAACCCACGCCACATCTGGCAGAAGAGATCAGGTTGAAGGCATTTGTGGACAAGTTGAGCTATGAGGCGTGTGAAAGACTCTTTGAGCGGATAAAAACTACACCCGCTTCTGAGGCGAAGAAAATAGCAGGGCTTCCCCCTGTTGAACCAAGCCGCTGAGAAAAGCAGCTCAGATGCTTTCCTCCCTTTCCATCTTGGCCAGATCTTCAAAGCGGATATCGGTGCCAAGGATGCCAACTATCTCTTCTTTTTTGTTGCGGATAGGCGCGGAAACCGTGATACAAAGGGCCCCGGTTATCTTGGAGGTATAAAAATCCGTGACGTGCACCTTGCCATTCTTCAGGGGATTGATAAACCAGGGACGATCTGAAAAGTCCCTATCCAGCTTAAAAGTCTCATACTTGGCCCTGTCCTCAACATGAGTAATATTTTTCGTGGTCTTGCGGCCTTCGGTATTCGTCACGTATATAAACTGGATGAACGGATTCGCATCCAGGAACTTTTGTAGTACAGGTTCCTGGCTCTTGGCCTTCATGGTCTTTATCTCTTCCCTTTCCACTATTTCTTCTATTAAATGGGCAGCCAGGTCATAGGCCTTTTTCTTCAGCTTATCGAATTCGGAAACGAACAGTTCGGGCAGATGTTTTCGGGCCTGCATCTCCATCTCCTCATTAGAGATGGCGGTCACCCGTCCGCCATCGTACTGCTCCATCACCCACTTGCAGATGTTCGCAATGCCTGGATGTCGTTTATCTATCTGGGATTCACCGGTAAGACCCAGACGATTGTTAACCCAGTGCGCTATACCGGCCGTGCCAGACTTATCACCGATAATAATGCTTATAGGACGTTTGAGTATCTTGTCCGTGTTAAATATGTTGTATAATTCTTCGTTCTTAATCAGACCGTCCGCGTGTACTCCTGCCCGGGTAGCATTAAAATCCGAACCGATGAAGGGATAATTAGAAGGGATGTGATAACCCAGTTCCTTTTCGAAATATTTTGCGATGTCGGTTATCACCCGGGTGTCAACCCCGTTGGTGTGCCCGAGCAGGCTGATGTATTCAATGATCAGCCCTTCAATGGGAGCGTTACCCGTTCGCTCACCAAACCCCAGTAAGGTTCCATTGGCCGCAGCACAACCGTAAAGCCAGGCGGTTGTAGCATTGACAAACACCTTGTGGAAATCATTATGGCCATGCCATTCCAGTAGGTGGCCGGGCACACCGGCATCATCAATCATAGCCCGGACCAGTTTGGGGACGCTGCGGGGCAGGGCCGCGCCTGGATAGGTTACGCCATAGCCAAGGGTATCGCAAAGCCTTATTTTTACATCGATACCGCTTTCTTCCCGCAACTTCATTAGCTCCATGGCAAAAGGTACGCAAAAGCCATGAATATCGGACCTTGTTACGTCCTCAAAATGGCATCGAGGGACGATGCCATGGTTAAGGGATGCCTCAACAATACGCAAGTAATCCTTCACGACCTGAGAACGTTTCTTCTTCAGTTTAAAAAAGATGTGGTAATCAGAAACCGAGGTCAAGATACCGGTCTCCTTGAGGTTCATTTCCTTGACCAGTTTCAAATCTTCGGCCTTGGCTCTAATCCAGCCGGTTATCTCGGGATAGCGGTATCCCTTCTCCAGGCAGCGCCTCAGGGCTTCTACGTCCTTTTGGCTGTACAGGAAAAATTCACTTTGACGTATAACGCCATTTGGACCGCCCAGGCGGTGCAAGAGATCGAATATATCGCAGATTTGCTGCACGGTATAGGGTGGCCTAGCCTGCTGTCCGTCGCGGAAGGTGGTATCGGTGATAAATATTTCCGCCGCCGGATCAATAGCGATCAACTTATGATCAAAGTCTATGCGGCAGACCTCGTCGTAAGGGAAAACTTCACGCTGGAGGTTCGGCTCAGAAACATCTATTAAATTGTAGCGCCAGAACTTTGTATGCTCGTGCTCGAGCACTTTCTTTGATGGATTCCACTTAGCCATCTTTGATTACCTGCCTCAGCAAAAAGCCTTTACAGCCAGTTTAATCACGAATTGTTTCTCCGTCAATAACTCGTTGGTCTTCTATTTTCCCCAATCGGGCTTGAGATAGAGTTCGGCCAGCTGAGTCATACTGACCGGCGACGGCGCCTCTGTAAGCAAACAAACTGCCTTCTGGGTCTTGGGAAAAGCAATGACATCCCGAATGGTCGATCGTCCACACATAAGCATCAAAAGCCGGTCAAAACCAAAGGCAATACCCCCGTGAGGAGGAGCGCCCATCTCCAATGCCTCCAGAAGAAAGCTGAATTTCTCCGTAGCTTCTTCCTGGATGCCTAACGCCTCAAAGACTTCGCGCTGCAATTCCGCTTGGTGGATCCTAATGCTTCCGCCGCCTATCTCCACACCATTCACCACCAGGTCGTATGCCCGCGCCCTGACCTCACCGGGAGAAGTTTTTAGTTTATCCACATCATCCAGCACCGGCGAGGTAAACGGGTGATGGACAGCAACATGGCGTTTTTCCTCCACATCGTATTGCAGGAGCGGAAAATCTTTTATCCACATAAATTTAAAATCGCTTTCTGGAATGAGGTCTAACTTTTCCGCCAGGTGCAACCTGACTTCACCAAGTGCCTGACAGGCGATAGCAGCAGTATCAGCAACGAAAAAGACTGTATCACCCGCCTGGAGATCCAGTGCTTCCGCGAGAGCGCCCTTCTCCTGGTCTGAAAAGAACTTGCCGATGGGCGACTGCCATCCCTCCGGTTTTATCTTCACCCAGGCCAGCCCTTTGGCCCCATATTGACTGACGAACGGGGTAAGGTCGTCCAGCTCTTTACGCGAGAAATTATAATCAGTTCTGACCGGCAGCGCTTTAACCACTCCGCCCCTGGCCACCATATCCGTAAATAGCTTGAATCCACTCCCCGCCACTAATGCAGAAACATCGCGCAGCTCAAGACCAAAGCGAATGTCCGGCTTATCTGTACCAAAGCGCGCCATCGCCTCATGATAGGAGAGCCGGGGGAAAGGAATGTCCAGAGATATCCCTAAAACTTCCTGGAACAGTCGGGACATCATCCCTTCCGTCAGCGCATATACGTCTTCCTCGGTAACGAAGGACATCTCAATATCAACCTGGGTAAATTCCGGCTGGCGGTCTGCCCGCAAATCTTCGTCCCGGAAACAACGCACTATCTGATAGTATCGATCCATGCCGCCTACCATTAGGAGCTGTTTAAAGAGTTGCGGCGACTGGGGAAGGGCGTAAAACCGACCCGGATTAAGCCGGCTTGGCACCAGATAATCCCGTGCTCCTTCCGGAGTACTCTTGGTGAGAAAAGGAGTTTCTATCTCCCAGAAACCATTTTCTTCCAGATACTTTCTGATGACCGCAGCGGCCTGATGACGACGCCGAAAGTTGGCCGTCATATCCGAACGCCGAAGATCAAGGTAGCGGTAACGAAGCCTGAGGGTTTCTGAAATATCCACCTCTTCTTCCAGAGGAAAAGGAGGTGTCTTCGCTGTATTAAGTATATACGTCCTGTACGCTATGACTTCGATTGCCCCGGTTTTTAAATTGGGATTCTCCATGCCCGCCGGCCGCTTTCTCACCTTTCCCTGCACGGCAAGAACGTACTCACTGCGTACATCCTCCGCCTGGGCATGGGTATCTGGGCTGACACTGGGATCAAATACTACCTGGATGATTCCCTCCCGGTCACGGAGATCAATAAAAATAAGCCCTCCATGGTCACGACGACGTTGAACCCAGCCCATGAGCGTAACTTCTTTATCGAGATCAGAAATACCGAGGGATGCACAGTGATGAGTCCTCTTCCAGCCCTCCACGCACGCCATTAACCGAACCTCCTCATTTCCTCGCATAAGTTGCGAATCAGGGCCTCGACATCATCTTTGAAATCGATGACCCCTTGCTGCCCGGACTTCATATCTCGCATACCAAGACCACCTTTGGCCAGTTCCTCATCACCAATAATTAAAACCAGGTGGGCACCGACTTTGTCAGCCCGCCTCATCTGACTTTTAAGGCTGTGTGCTTGATAATCTATCTCCGCATGCATCCCGGCCAAGCGCATTTTATGCACGACCTGGCTGGCAACAGCACTAGCCTTGCCGCCAATAGCCGCCACAAACAGAATGGGTTCTGCTGCCATTTGAAAATCACTCATCAATAGAGCCAGTCTCTCCATGCCAATTGCAAAGCCGATTCCGGATAACTCAGGCCCCCCTAATTCCTTAATCAGACCATCATAACGTCCCCCAGCAGCCACAGCGCTCTGGGCCCCCAAGGCCGCACTGGTGATTTCAAATGTGGTCCGAGTATAGTAGTCAAGTCCACGCACTATGTGTGGGTTCACTGTGTAAAGAACCTCAAACGAAGAAAGATAGTTTTGTACCTCGTGGAAATGTGTCCTACAGTCAGAGCAAAGATAGTCAGATAATGAGGCCATGCCCACAAGGGCCGTCCGGCACCGTTCCGCCTTGCAATCGAGGACCCGAAGCGGATTGAATACGGTGCGCCTCCGGCAATCAGGACAAAGCTCGGATTGCTTCGTCTCCAGAAAAGACTGTAAATCCTGACGGAACTGCGGCCGGCAACGGGAACACCCCAGAGAATTCATCTGTAATTCTACATCCGATACACCCAAGACATTCATGATATGCATAGCCATAGCCATGAGCTCGGCGTCAACGGCCGGACTATCTAAACCCAGCACCTCTGCATTTACCTGATAGAACTGCCGGTAACGACCTCTCTGTGGCCTTTCATGGCGGAACATGGGTCCAATAGTATAAAGTTTCAGCAACTTGTCCCGGATATGTAGCCCATGCTCAATAAAAGACCGCAGGATGGAGGCCGTGGCTTCAGGCCGTAGCGTAAGGCTCTCGCCGCTGCGGTCAATAAACGTGTACATCTCTTTTTCGACGATATCAGTCGTCTCACCGATACTGCGTGCAAAAAGCTCGGTCTTTTCCAGTATAGGAATTCGAATCTCGTTAAAGCCGAAACAGCGAAAAACATCCCGGGCTACCGTTTCTATAGCCTGCCATTTTCTCGTTTCTTCGGGCAAGATATCCTTGAATCCCCGAATGGCTGTTATGGACAATTTCCTCCCCTTAAAAACATGGCAACCTCAAAAGGTTGCCGCTCAATACCTTTCAAGATGTAAGTGCCTATTTTTACTTGCAGATTACGTTGCTTTCTTAACGTATAGAGGCAAAAAAGTCAATAAAAATGGCCGGCATTAACTGTTAACTGGAAAACCAGCAGGTCAAGCGTATGATTGCTGAAAGGAGACTCATTAAGGTCTTTCTTCCTAATGAATCCAGCATCACGAGTTCAGGTACCGTTCGATACCTTCTGCCAATACATCAAAAATCCTCTTGAACTCTTCCTCTTTTCTTTCCAGGAGCGTAGCCCTAAATCCCTGGAGTTCAGTGGAAAAGGAGGATAGTGGAACGACGCAAATACCGGTGGAACCCAGTAAATAGTACACAAATCTTTTGTCCAGGGAAACACCTGGTCCAGTAACCAGGCTTTCAACCTGAAAACGTACATCATTATTTTCAACAGGAAGGGTCTGTTTATTGTTTAATCGGCCGGTTTCAAACACTACGCTCATGTAGAATGCACCGTTGGTCCGGTTAACTAGAATACCTGGCACGTCCTTTAGCCGCTCATAGGCAATGTTTGAAAATTTTTCATATCTGGAGATACGTTCGTTTAAATATTCTCCATATTGGGGATGAGTCATTAATCGGGCTATGGCCTTTTGCGGAAGGGTAGTGGAACAGACCTCCATCATTTTGGCACTCAGAATAGACTGCACGTATTTCTCAAAAAGGACGTCGTTGTGCCCGTTGTAGACTTCTATCCAACCACAGCGGGAGCCGGGCCAGGGGAACTCCTTGGAAATGCCATGCATGACTATGGCTGGAACATTATCGATAATATCGGATATAGGAACCGTTTTTTGCCCATTGTAAACGATATTGATATATACCTCATCAGAGATGAGGAAAAGATCGTACTCTTTGGCTATAGAAACAATTTCTTTCAATATTTCTACGGGATAAACCGCACCGGTTGGATTATCCGGATTGATGATCAATATGCCAGCCACAGCCGGGTTGTATTTTACTCGCCGGCGCAGGTCCTCAAGATCCGGATACCATTTGTTCTTGGGATCTAACCGGTAGGAAAGCGGTCTCGACCCGGCGTGAGCAGCCTCAGCCGAGGCATGAGTGGAATAGGTGGGACTGGGACTAATAACCCGCGCCGTGCGTTTTAATAATCCGTAGACCTTGGCAATCGCATCACCCAGACCGTTGAAAAAGATAATGTCATCCGGGGTGATCTGCGCTCCTCCCCGTCTATTAGTACGCTCCGCTATAAACTGGCGAGTTTCTAAAAGACCACGCGTAGGGCTGTAACCGTATGTACAATCCTCCATAACCAGTTCAGCAACAATTTTCTTTATCCAGTCGGGTATCTTCTCTCCTTTGGCCACAGGGTCACCAATATTCTCCATGTTGGTCTTAATGCCCAAGGCCTGAAGCTTCTCAGCCACGTTGACGATGTTACGGATCTCATAGGTCAGTTCCCCCGCGCCAATGTGAACGATATCAGTACGCATAAATCCAGTCGCCTTCCTTTTGATCGTGCGTTTTGCCGGGCTGCAAAATCAACTTGAACAAAGAGCCACAGGTTTACACCCATGGCTCTCAGTTTTTTAAATCACCGCTTTTCCCCGCCAGTAAATACTCTTATTAATACAACACTATCCCGGAGTCAACAGATTCTTTGCTATGCACGGATTTAAAACTCGGGCAGAAGGCCTCTAACGCCACAGGGAAGGATACACGTCTCGTGGTGCATCGAAGGTGACCACGAGATTGCTGCTGGCTCTGAGCTATGAAGTTAAAGAAAGATCCCCTAAATGTTTTGCTTCTTCAAATACTCGGAGATGGCTCTATCGTAATTATTGGTCAGCTCAAAGACCTCCTTGGCCAGGGCAAACCGTGTTTTCAATGTAGTTGTACCATCATTTTTCCCCATCTCATCCAGTACCCGGCTGTAATCTGCTGGATCACAAACTACGGTAACATCCTTGTAGTTCTTCGCCGAAGCTCTGAGTAATGTCGGGCCACCGATGTCGATCTGCTCAATAGCCTCATCAATGGTGATGTCCGGTTTAGCTATGGCCTTAGAAAACTGATAGAGGTTTACTACCACCATATCTATAGGAGGTATATCCAGGTCGGTGGTCTGCTGTACATGTTTGGGATCATCTCTCCGGAAAAGGATGCCCCCGTGTACTTTGGGATGCAGAGTCTTAACGCGGCCGCCCAGTATCTCCGGCGATCCGGTATAGGCGGAAATTTCGACAACCGGAATCCCGTTATCCTTCAAAAGCTTTGCTGTGCCACCTGTGGACAGCATTTCCACTCCGAAGTTACCTAAGCCTTTTGCAAATTCAACCAGCCCCGACTTGTCCGTTACACTGATTAATGCCCGCTTTATTTTTGCCACGAGATCACCCCAAAAAAAAACCCGATCCCGCCAGAGGCGGGATCGGGCTACATTTTATTCCCGGCAGCGTCCTACTCTCCCACCCAGTCGCCCGGGCAGTACCATCGGCGCTGAGGAGCTTAACTTCCGTGTTCGG
>CAYSYZ010000046.1:13944-14287 GCA_964435205.1 uncultured Desulfovibrionales bacterium | reverse complement strand
ACGGCAAGCAGCGAGCGCGGCAAACCGGATTCGGGGTTTATTTCCCTCGACGTATGGCAAACGATACTGTCCGGGCGGTAGGCCTTGCACACCGATTGCAGCCTGGCAAGGGAAAGGCCGGCCCGGATCATATTGGAATCGACAAAGATGGGACGCCCGCTGGCGAGACAGCCTACGGCCGCAGGTATGGCGCCTCTGGAAAACCGGACCATTTCAATGAGACTAAAATCACCGGTCGCATGAACCATACGCCGCACCACCTCCCATTCGTCCGGGCTGAATCGGTGAGGCGGGGCTTCCCGGTCGATGATGGAGAAGGAGCGCCTCTCGATCTCCTCCCCTT
>CAYSYZ010000046.1:0-13934 GCA_964435205.1 uncultured Desulfovibrionales bacterium | reverse complement strand
CTGAAACTCCATGCCTTTCCTCCAGGTGCCTGAGAAACGATGTCACCACGTCAGGTCGAGAGGCCCAGTGAAGATGGACATAGCTCGCCAGTATTTTTCCGGACCGGTAACCTTCAAACCCGGGTGTTTCGGAATGTCGTCCTTTGAGTTCATAAACCTTTTCCCAGACGGCCCCGCAGGGATCGTCGATTAGTTCCGAGAAATGAAACTCATGACCCCTCAGTTGGGTGCCGCGTGCGCCGAAGAGTGTCTCGGAGAGGAGCCGGACCTCCCGGTAGCCCAGGACCCTGAGGCGCTTGAGCATCCTGGTCCAGACCGGTAGAAGGCCGACCAGGGAATATCTTTGTCCATCGCCGGTTTCAACGCCCTGTGTGAGATACATCAGTCCTCCACATTCTGCATAGAGGGGTCTTCCGGAAAGGGCAAATCTCCGGATGCTCTCAAACAGGCCCCGGTTTTCCGCCAGCTCTCCGGCATGCTCTTCGGGATATCCTCCTCCGAAATAGAGACCATCGAGTCCCTCCGGCAGATGGCGATCTTGAAGGGGCGAAAAAGGGACTATTTCGCAGCCTGCGTTGAGCAATGCATCCAGATTGTCCCGGTAATAGAAATGAAAGGCCTCATCGTAAGCCAATCCCAGGCGGACCTTTGTTGCGGCGATCGGTTCCAGGGGGCGCGGTTTCCTGCCGGGCAACTGCGGAGCACTACGGGCCTCTTTGATAATGCCTTCGAGATCTGAGCGTTTTTCGAAGACAGAGGACATCTGATCCAAAATGGCAGGTGATAAATTTCTCTGATCCGCACTGACCAGACCCAGGTGCCGGCTGGGCAGAACCGGAAAGGCGCCGCGCGGAATAAAGCCCAGGATCGGAGGCAATGAGGAAGAGGCAAGCGACCTGGCCAGCCATTCGGCATGCCGCTGCGAACCGCCCTGATTGGCTATGATCCCGGCGATATTCAGCTTTCGATCGAACCGGCAATATCCCTGGACCAGAGCGGCCAGGCTTCGGGCCAGCCCATGGGCATTTACCGTCAGCAAAACCGGGGCATTGAGCCAGCAGGCGATCTCAGCCGTACTCCCTTCGGATGTGGCCGGATCCGCCCCGTCAAAGAGGCCCATCACGCCCTCGATGATGGCAAGGTCGGCATCACGAGTCGCACGCTGAAAGAGCTCCAGGACATAGGCCTTGCCGGTCATCCATCCATCCAGGTTGTAGCAGGGCCTTTGCGAGGCCAGCGCCAGGTAGGTGGGGTCCAGGAAATCCGGGCCTACCTTGAAGGTCTGCACCTTTATCCCCTTGCGCCTCAGCGAGGCGGTGAGGGCCAGGGCCACCGAGGTCTTCCCGGCGCCGCTATGGGTCCCGGCGATTACTATCCTGGGGATCGAGACGGTCAATATTCAACTCCTTTTGTTTTTCCAGCCGTTCTTCAGGCTAGCCATTAATGTGATGATTTAGGTACTTAGCCTAACCGTAATGATATTACGGCACCAACAACGTCACTATTATCCCCCAGAGCACAGTTACCAAAGAAGTGGCATACATGAGCTGTATAGCCTCTTTAATATTGCCTGGTTCTCTCAAGCGGAGGGGATCGCCTATCAGTGGGCGGTTGCTGACCCGTCCCCCATAAATATTTGTTCCCCCCAGTTGGATGTTCAAGGCCCCGGCGAAGGCAGCCTCCGGAAAACCGGCGTTCGGGCTTTCTGCTTTCCGCCAATCGGCAAGCAGGGTCTTTATGGATCTATGGCCGTCTTTTCCGCTTATCAAGGCCGCAAGAGGGATGATGAGGCCGCTCAGGCGAGCGGGAATAAAATTCGCTACATCGTCCAGCCGAGCTGGAAACCAGCCGAACTTTAGGTATCTTTCATCCTTGTAGCCGACCATTGAGTCCAGGGTGTTGATAGCCTTATAGGCCCAGGCCAGCGGTGCCCCGCCCAGCAGGGCATAGAACAAGGGAGAAATTATGCCATCCACGGTATTTTCGGCCACGGTCTCCACTGCGCCCCGAACTACTCCCTCGGCGTCTAATTGCCCTGTCTCCCGACTTACGATCTCGCTCAACGCCAGCCGGGCCGCTGCAAGGTCACCATGTTTAAGAGGGCAGTACACCTTTTTTGCCGCCAGGCCTAGACTGCGGATGGAAAGGGACATGAAAATAAAAACAATCTCCAAGGCGGTTCTGATAGCGGTGTGAACAAAGCCAGCGGCATAGAGAATAAGCCAGACCAAGGCATAGCTTACCCCAACTATAGTTACCGTAAGGACCACCCCGGCCACTCGTAGAGGAAGGCCAGTCTGCCGCAGCCAGCCTTCCAGGGAAGCTATTCCCCGACCAATGGCCCTGATCGGGTGGGGCAACCACTGCGGGTCGCCAATCAGGAGGTCCAGGCCATAGGCCATGATCAGCTCAAAAGCCATGCAGAACCTCACGTAGGGACGAAATCAGGCGCTCATTTTCCTCCTGGTTGCGCACGGCGATCCGGACAAACCGTCTGCCCAGGCCCCGATAATTGCTGCAGTCTCGGATTAAGATCCCTTTCGGTCCTAGTCTATCGCTCAGGCCTTGGGCGTCGATTCCCTCGCTGGCGATGCGGCAGAGTATGAAATTGGCCGCAGAAGGGCAGGGCACCAGGCCCGGGACCCGGGAAAGCTCGCTCAGGAGCCTTTTCTTTTCCTGGTTAAGGCCGGCCACCGTCTGGGCCGCATAGGATCGCTCCTTGAGGGCCTCTATTCCGGCTACCTGGGCCAGGGCATTGACCATCCAGGGAGGCTGGACCCGTCGCATCTTTCTAACCAGTTTTTTGCTGGCCACAAGGTAACCGAGACGCAGTCCGGGCAGGGCATAGAGCTTGGTAAAAGACCGAAGGACCATCAGATAAGGTGTTTTTGCCGCCAGCCCAACCAGAGAGCGGGCTTCCGGTCCTTGCACCAGGTCCAGAAAGGTTTCATCGAGAAACACCGTAATCTTCTGTCTTTGACAGGCACGGACTATCTCCAAAAGGGTAGCTGTAGGGATCAGATAACCGGTAGGGCTGTTAGGCCTGCAGAGGAAAAGGAGGTCAACCTGAGCCAGGCGGCGTAAGATGCCTTCGCCAGACCACGAAAAATCCGCGGCACGGGCAGCCTTTAGGAATAGGCACTTTCCCCCGGCGAGATGGACGGCATCCTCATACTCGGCAAAGGTAGGTATTGGAATAAGGGCCCGGCGAGGGCTTAACACCCGGGCAGCCAGGTGGATGAGCTCGGTGGAACCGTTTCCCACAATCAGATTGTCGGGGTGAATCTGCCAGTGGGCGGCAATGGCCTGGCGCAATTCCAGGCAGTCCGGATCCGGGTAGCTCCGAAGAGCGTCTATGGACTGGATAAGGGCCTCTTTTACTCCCACGGGCAGACCAAAAGGACTGATACTGGCGCTGAAGTCCAGGATAGCCCGATTACTCAGTTGATATTTCTTCTGGAATGCCCTTAGGTTACCGCCGTGAGTGGACCTGGACACATCTCCTCCAAAGAAAAAGCCCCTAAATCCTCCTAACCGGATTTAAGGGCTGCACCCGCTTAACTTCACCCTTCTTTCCGCGAAGAAAAAGGCAGATATCTTCGTCCCGGGCAGGTCTTCTGACTTTCGGATCTACCTACTCCCCACGCCTTCCCATCCGCCTCAGGCGGACAGTGGCTTGTCAGCTGATAATTAGTGATTACAAATAACTATTAACTGATCACCGATAACCAGCTTTGTGGGTTTCGTCCCCGAATACAGCGGCGGGACCGTCCCTGATTCGCACAGGGTTCCCTTAATCCCTAGACAATGTCTATATAGTATAAGGCTCAATATAGTGTCAAGTACTATCGACCTTCCATCCAAAGGGGGAAATGCAGCCATCCGGGTAGGGGACAGGTTTGTGGGGCTACAAGCTTTATTGACAACCACAACTTTTTCACCTATGTTTCTGATCTACGTTTTGAAGGGAAAGGTTGAGTACATCCATGACCGTAAAAGATATCGAGCAAAAAATTGACCAGCGGCATCTTGGGGAACTGATGGCCGGGGGCAACCCGGCAGAGCTGCTGTCTCTAGCCAGAGATATCCAGAGAAAAGGCCTCTGGCCGCTTATTGAGTTCTGTGCCATAGTCAATGCCAAGTCCGGTGGATGCCCCCATAATTGTTCTTTCTGTGCCCAGTCCAGTCACCACCAAAGCCCCATCAGGGCCTATCCACTGCGCACCGCGAAAGAGCTTTTGGAGGCGGCTCAGGCCGCCCAGGAGGCCGGGGCTCACCGTTTCTCCCTGGTGACCAGCGGGGCCCGACTGTCAGACAAGGAGGCCTTGGTGCTCTGCGAAGTCATCCGCCAGATAAGGCAAGAAACCGACCTTTTGCCCTGTGCCTCCCTGGGACATATCACCCTGGAGCTCGCACTGCAGCTAAAAGAAGCGGGTCTGGTCCGCTACCATCACAATCTGGAAACCAGTCCCGACTTCTATCCCATCATTTGCACCACCCAGAAATATGAGGATCGGCTGGCAACAATTGCCATGGCCCGAAGAGCCGGATTGGAAATCTGCGTGGGCGGGATATTGGGATTAGGAGAGTCCGTTCAGGATCGGATCAACCTGGCCCTGGAGATAAAACATCTGGAACCGGACTGTGTGCCGCTTAATTTCCTGGACCCGCGGCCTGGTACACCATTAGAGGGACAACCGGTGCTCACCCCTGAGGAGGCCTTAACCGCTATCGCCCTTTTTCGGGTTATAATGCCTCGGGCCATACTGAGGCTGGCCGGAGGGAGGGCAACAATCCTGGGCGACCACCAGGCTACAGCCCTAAAAACGGGGATAAATGGGTTAATGATCGGCGACTATCTGACAACCAAAGGGGCCGGGCTGGAGGTCGATAAGCATCTGATCGCTTCCTTAAAGCTTATACCCTCTGTAATTGAGAAAGGTATCCGTGGCTGTAATTAACCTCAAAGCGGAACTGGATAGCCTGAGGGCGGCATCTCTTTATCGTGAGATTGTGCCTATCTCTCCGGTTAGCGCGACGCGAGGGTATCTTAAGGGTAGAGAAGTAACCCTTTTTTGTAGCAATAATTACCTCGGCCTTACGCACCACCCCCAGGTGATTGAGGCATCCATCAGGGCCACGGAGCGCTACGGGACCGGCGCCGGGGCTTCCCGCTTGATAAGCGGGCACTCACACCTCTACGAGGAACTGGAAGATGCCTTGGCCTGCCATAAGGGGACGGAGAAAGCCCTCGTCTTTTCATCTGGCTATACAGCGAATATAGGGGCGATAAGCGCCTTTCTGAGTAGAAACGATATCGTTTTTTGCGATCGTCTGGCTCATGCCAGTCTTATTGACGGGTGCGTCTTGAGTAGGGTAAAGATCCGGCGTTTTCATCACAATGACGTGCATTCCCTCCAGCGCTTGCTTGGTGAGAACAGGGGAAATGGCCGCAGGTTAATTATAACCGAGGGCGTCTTTTCCATGGATGGGGACATAGCACCCCTTAAGGAGATGGCCGAGACGTCTCTGCAAAACGGATGTCTTTTCATGGTCGATGATGCCCACGGAACAGGGGTCATGGGAGGAAGAGGGCAGGGGACGGCATCTTACCTCGGAGTAAGTGCGGGCATAGATATTCAGGTAGGGACCCTCAGTAAAGCTATCGGTGCCGTGGGAGGATTTGTGGCTGGTTCCGGGGATTTCATCTCCTACCTGGTCAACAAGGCACGCCCTTTTATCTACACTACGGCTCTGCCACCAGGTACGATTGCTGCCGCCAGGGCGGCCTTAAGGCTAATCGAGACAGATGCTTCACTTACTAAACGCCTATGGTCTAATGTCCGTTTTATGAAGAAACTTCTGACCTCTGCCGGGCTTAATCTCATGGGTAGTCGGAGTCCGATTTTGCCGGTGTTTGTCGGTGATACGGAAAAGGCCTTGAATATCAGCCGGGGTTTACTGGAAAAGGGAGCCATACACGTGCCGGCCATCCGGCCGCCCACGGTTCCGGCTGGACAGGCCAGGCTTAGACTTACGGTTAGCGCTGCTCACGAACAGGCGGAACTGGAACGGGCTGCCGGGTTGCTAATTGAACTTGGAAAGAGGGAACGGATCATTGAGTGATTTACCCTCATTATTTGTTACCGGTACGGATACCGGGGTCGGAAAGACGGTAATCACGGCCCTTTTGGCCTTGCTTTATCAAGAGGCGGGGGTAAAGGTAGGACTGGAAAAACCGGTGGTAACCGGTGCAGCAGCCGGTAATGCCGGCGTCTTGTCCGCCGATCTTGCCTTTTTGGAGAAAATAGTCGGACCGGGGGAGGGGCCGATCAATTCGTACTCTTTTGCGGAGGCCGTCTCCCCGCACCTGGCGGCGGCCATGGCCGGTGTTACCATAGATCTGGCGCGAATCGAGTCCGATCACGCCGCAGTCCTTTCGAGGTGCGATGCGGTGCTGGTAGAGGGCGCGGGGGGACTCCTGGTGCCCCTGAACGATGAATTCTTCATAGCTGACCTGGCAGCCAGGCTCAATCTTCCTCTCGTCATCGTCAGCCGACCTTCCCTGGGGACTATCAACCACACGCTCTTAACGGCAGCTTTTGCGCGGCAAAGGGGACTTGAAGTGGCCGGTATAGTGATAAATGATTATCCGGCTAGGCCTGAGCTGGCGGAACTCGATAATCCCGGGGCCATTGAACGATTTGCCCGGGTGCCGGTTCTGGCTATTGTGCCACATGTAGACGGGCTTTCGGTAGAGGACATAAAAGAGGGAGATATACGAACCGTCGCCCGGGCTGTAAATAAAAAGTATAAGGTGGTAGAGCGCCTTTCTGTCTGGAGGAAAGAACATGTCTGATAATTCCTTGCGTGCCGATGACCTGAGCTACGTCTGGCATCCCTTTACCCAAACGAAAGAGTATGAGGCTGAGGAGGCGCCTATTATTGCTGCGGGTGAAGGTGCCTATCTCATCGATATCGAGGGGAGGCGCTATCTGGATGGTGTTTCTTCCCTATGGGTGAACGTGCACGGACATCGCTGTCCGGAAATAGACCGGGCCATCGTGGCCCAGCTGGGGCGCATAGGCCATTCCACACTTTTGGGGCTGGGAAACGTTCCTTCGATCGAACTGGCCAGGGAACTGGTAGAGCGTGCGCCATCCGGTCTCAGGCGTGTTTTTTACTCTGATAATGGCTCTACAGCCGTAGAGGTGGCCTTAAAGATCGCCTTCCAATACGCACAACTGAAGAGACGGACGCCAAAAACACGCCTTCTTTCCTTTGTAAATGCCTATCATGGCGACACCCTCGGTGCGGTTGGGGTAGGAGGGATTGACCTTTTTCACCGTATTTATGGACCCCTGGTGGTAAGATCGATTCGCGTTCCGGCTGCTTACTGTTACCGGTGCCATCTCGGACTTAATTCCCCGGGTTGTGAACTGGCCTGTTTCAAGGAACTAGAGGCCACGGTGGCCAGACATGCCCAGGAACTGGCAGCTATTATTATTGAGCCCTGCGTGCAGGGTGCGGCAGGGATGCTGGTCTGGCCAGACGGATATCTCAAACGACTGCGTATGCTCGCCGACCAGTACCGGATATTGCTTATTGCGGATGAAGTAGCGACAGGATTTGGGCGGACGGGGACCCTTTTTGCCTGTGAGCATGACGGAGTTACTCCAGATTTAATGGCTCTGGCCAAGGGGTTGACCGGAGGCTACCTGCCCCTTGCGGCCACCCTGAGCACGGAAGAGATATTTGAGACTTTCTATGGCGACTATGAGGAAGAAAGGACATTCTTTCACGGGCACACATATACCGGTAATCCACTGGCCTGTGCTGCTGCCCTGGCCAACCTGAGTCTGTTTGAGAGCAATCAGACGCTTTCATCCCTTGAGCCGAAGATCGAATACCTGCAAAACAAGCTGGAAAGCTTCAAGGAGTTGGTGCATGTGGGGGAGGTGCGGCAGCGAGGATTTATGGTGGGCGTGGAACTCGTGGAGGAAAAAACCACCAAAAAGCCTTATCCTGTATCCATGCGTATGGGAAGGCAGGTAATACTGGAGGCCCGCAGGCACGGACTGATTTTGAGACCCCTGGGGGATGTGGTAGTCCTTATGCCGCCCCTTACTGTGACTCTGGAAGAACTGGATACTATAGCCTCCATCACGTATCATTCCATTAAGAAGGTTACGGAAGGGTAATGGAAGGCGGCGTAATAAATATTAATCCACTTAGGGAGAGAGATTGTGCTGCTCTGAAGGTTCAGCCAGCCAAAGCCGCGCACGGATGGATGCTCATCTTGCACGGATACGGAGGCTGCAAGGAAGAGATGCTCCCGCTCTCTGTATTTCTTGCCGGGAAAGGGATCCCGTCTTTAATTGCGGATTTACCCGGACACGGTGAAAGCATGGGGTGGTTCAATTACGCGGCGGTATGCGAATCCATAGCAGGCTGGCGAAAGCGCATGCGAAATGAGTTTGCAGGAGCTATAGGGCACAGTGTAGGCGGCCGTCTGGCCTTATCCCTGGATTTTCCCAGAAATGTGGCCATATCACCGCCCCTTTGCGCGAGCTTCACCGGCGGAAAAAAGGAAATGACGCGGGTGTTAAGACCACGCCGGGTTACAGAGTCCGCCCCTTTTTTGGGCCTGCTAGAAATCTTGAATACGTTAGGTGATAGTTTGCCTGCGGAGCCTGATAAAAAAGGACTGTTACTTGTTGCCCAGCACGACCTTCCGGTTGTAAAAAAGGCGGCGGCGGTAGCACCGCCCGATTATTATGAAATTAAACAGATAAGATACAGCGATCACCATGATATTTTAACGTCTCGCCAGACGTTAGAAAGTATCTGGTTGTGGCTGACTGCTGAGGCGTGTGATGGCGGAAGCATTTCTCCACTATGATCGGGTAGCAGATTGTTACGATCAGCCCCGGCACCGGTCTTTTTATGGTCACCTGGCTGAGAGGCTGTGTATTTTTTCGACTAATTATGTTCAGCCGGAGTCAGTTCTGGATATAGGCTGCGGGACCGGCATTTCAACGATTGAGATCATTAGACATTTTCCGCACGCGGAGGTCACTGCGGCAGACCGGTCTCTTTCCATGCTGGCAGTGGCCCAAAAAAAGGAAGATACAAAAATCGTCTCATTCTGTCATGGTGGCATTAAAGACATAGCCCATCTGAATAAAACATTCGATCTCATTGTTGCGAACATGTCCTTGCACTGGTTACCGTTTGAAGACCGGTTGGCCCTGAGGGATGTACTAAAGGAAAATGGCATTCTGGCCGTGTCTTTTCCCCTGATTGCTCCTTTCCGGAAGAGGGAAGGAAACAGATTGCTCCTAAGTATTTTCCGGAGACTTAGGAAGACGGACCCGGCCTGGCGTCCGTTCCATGACATGCGGGGATTAAGCTGGAAGGAAATAGAAACTCTGCCCGGTTTTTCACCCATTCACCTCGAACCCTACTACATGGAGGAAAGATTTGGTACAGGGAGCGAGTTCGTCGAAGTGCTCAAGGTACGGGGGGTATTCTTTAGTCTTTTTGGAAACCGGGCTGCTTTGGCCGAAGAGTATGCCCTGGAGATGCTTCCAGAAAATACGTCTATTTCGTATTGCTGGCCAGCGGGGATAGCTGTGGTCCGCCAGGATGCAGGGCTAGAAAACAGGGACGAAAAGGCCTGCCAGAGGGCTAAAGCAATTCCTTCCTTAACTGGATAGATACCTCTCGAGTCAGATGCAAAACCCGTTCAGACAGTGCCAGGGAAAGGGTGCCGGTACCACAGCTTGGTGTAATCAGGGATTGCCTTAAAAGGGCTGCCCCGGTGATTCCGTCTTCTTCAAGCTCTTTGGCCTCCTCCTTCCAGCGGGCAACCAAGGAGGCTGGAGTTTCTTTTTCAATATCGCCGGAGTTGCTTGTAGGAACTATCCCCCAGGCGATTACCTTTCCCTGTCTCAAAAAGGAGAGGATATCGGGTCGATAGAGTATGAACCGGTCGAAATAGTGATAGGCGTCAAAGCTGATGATATCCACATCGCTTTCCAGGAGAAGGGACCAGTCAGTATTGGCGCACACATGCACCCCGGCCAGTCCCCCTGCCTCGTGGATTCCAAGGACCACCTCTTTGAGCATATTAATGACGTCCTGGCGGCCTACAGTGACAAATGCGGAGGATCCATAGCCGGCAAGACCCGGCTCATCCAGAAAAATAAGTATCGGGATGTTGAACTGCCGGAGTAGGCTGACCTGCCACGCAGCCTTTAAGGATAGAGCCTTAACTACAACCTCGCGCAGTCGATCGTCGTAAAAGGCGCATTTCTTTTGCCGATCGGTGACTCCGGTCAGAAAGGTGAAGGGACCGGTAAGTTGTCCCTTAATGGCGTAAGGAGGTTTGGGCACCGTTTTGATGCGTCTGATGAAAGCAGTGACGCCCTGACCGGCGCGGGCTCCCATGGCGAAGCGAGACTGTAGGAGGGATGACCTTCCCTCGGAAACCGAGATATAATCTTCATAAAAAGCGAGGATTTCTTCCTCAAATCTGGATGAAGTGGTGTCAAAATATATGCGGTCGCGTTCGATGACTATTCCTGGCAAACCCTCGGCGAATTGGGTCAGAAGTCTTTCTTCCGGATAGACCGGCAATTGCATCCACACCGGGACTTCCGGGGCATAAGCGAGCATGATGTCCAGTGCCTGCTCGTGGTCTTTAACCGGCAGGCTTCCAATCATGGTTGCGAGTCCATTGGCCTGGAAGGGCGGGATGGTATCTAAGCTCATGAAATCGGCATGTTTGGTGAATTGCTAAAATAAGTAGCAGGTGCCGCACGGATAACACGAGTGCAGTATTATGTCAATTTATAATTTGCGATATTCAATAAATAGTGGTAAAAATAGACAGTATTAGGTGTATGTTTTCAATATCGGACGGTTGGGATGGATTTTAAGATAGGACAATTGGCCGTATACCCGGCCCACGGTGTGGGCCGGGTGGAGTCGGTCGAACGGCGGGAGATCAACGGAAAGCAGGAGATCTTTTATGTAATGAGGATCATCGATACCGACATGATCATCATGATCCCCACGCATAATTTAGAGTCAATAGGTGTCAGAAGTGTTATAGCCCAAAAGGATATCCCCAAGGTCATGGATGTCCTGAAGGAACGGAACGTGGAGATTGAGACGCAGACCTGGAATAAACGGTACCGGCAGTACATGGACAGAATAAAGAGCGGGTCTTTATTTCATGTGGCCTCCGTGTTGAGGGATCTCTACATCCTGAAGGATGCCAAACCGCTTTCCTTCGGCGAGAAAAAAATGCTAGATACAGCCATGAATTTACTAGCCAGAGAGCTTTCTATCGCCCGTAATGAGAAAGAAGAAAGAGTCAGACGGGACATTGAAGCCCTTTTTGAACATGCATAGCGAGCGCAGGCCCCGCTGCTTGTAGCGGGGTTAGCGAGCGAATACCATGCCTATTTTACCTTGCATACGGGGATTCCCCGCAGCCTGGTGCGGGGGAGCTTCGATCCGACTAAAAAGGAAACCACGTCATCCACAAGTCTATGCCGCATTTCTTTCATGCGGAACTTCCTGACAAAGATCAGCGAATTGATGTCTACCTGAGGGAAAAGCTCCCCTCTTTTAGTCGTTCACAGATTACCCGTCTTATCCGGGAGGGCAGGGTCAAGGTTAACCAAGGAACGGTTAAGGCCAGCCACAGAATCAAACCAGACGATTTCATATACGTAGAAATCCCCCCTCCCCGCCCTTTAACCATTCAGGCAGAGAAAGTTCCTTTTTCTGTTATTTATGAAGATACGGACATCCTGGTCTTGTCCAAGCCACCGGGGGTTGTGGTTCACCCCGCTCCTGGGCATGCCAGCGGCACCCTGGTCCATGGCCTGCTTGATCATTGCTCTGACCTTTCGGGGATCGGTGGCATACTGCGGCCGGGGATTGTTCATCGACTGGACAAAGATACGTCTGGTCTCATGGTGGTTGCCAAAAATGATCAAGCACACCACGGACTAACGCGGCAATTTAAGGCGGGAGCAGTCCGCAAGAAATATCTGGCTCTGGTCTATGGAAACTTTACGGAAAAAACTGGCGTCATCAAGGCGCGGATCGGCAGGCACCCAACGCAGCGCAAGCGAATGGCGATTAGACCGGAAAGTGGTAAAGAGGCGACTACTATCTGGCAGGTCCTTAGGTCTTTTGACGGTGTAACTCTGTTGGAATTAACTCTCAAGACCGGTCGGACTCATCAGATCCGTGTCCACCTTTCCTCGATACAGCATCCGGTAGTAGGCGACCCCGTTTACACAAGTAGAAGGAAGTGGATGGAGCTTCGTAATGCGAGTGTAAGAAACGTTATAAAAACGGTCTCCCGTCAGTTGCTGCATGCCAGTAGCCTGGGGTTTGTGCATCCGCGAAAAGATTGCTTTATGGAATTTGATTCTCCCATGCCGTCTGATATGGAGGAGATGATCGAAGCACTGCCATGATTAAACTGGGCCTCACGGGTGGCCTGGCCACCGGGAAAAGCACTGTTATCAAGATACTTGAGGCGGTCGGGGTACCCATAATCGATGCCGACCGTCTCTGCCGTGAAATAGCACAGCCATACCAGGAGGCATGGTGGGAGATATACAAGCATTTTGGCCCAAAGTACTTCAGTTCGGATATGAGTCTGGACCGTAGCCGCTTGAAACAGCTTATCTTTTCAAACCAGAAGGCACGTCTTGCCCTGAACGCAATCATTCATCCCCGGGTGAAAGAAATTATCGTTAAGGACCTATATAAGATTGAGCAAAGTGGCACAGCAAAACTGGTGGTAGTTGATGTTCCACTGGTCTTCGAAGTAGGCTGGCAGGACTGCTTTGATAAGGTATTGGTTGTATATGCCCGGCCTGAAGTGCAAATAGACCGATTGATAAAGAGAGAAGGAATATCGCAGGCCGAGGCCGAAAAATGGCTCTCTGTTCAGATGCCTATTGACGAGAAGAAGAGATTGGCTAATTATGTGGTGGATAATAACGGGCCTTTAGAAGAGACTCGTAACCAGGTGTTATCCTTTATCAAACATCTGCGATAACCATAGTGAGTTATAAACATGCTTTTGTTTTGCCGCGGATTATCGTAGAAAATAGGCTCAAGGTATTCGGATGGGCATCCTTAATAATAAGGTACTGGTATTAAATAAATATTATCAGGCTGTTCATGTGACCACTGTACAAAGGGCCATCTGCCATCTTTTCAGGGGAACAGCCAAGGTGATTACGTCTGACTGGTCTACCCATTCCTTTGTGGAGTGGGTAAAAACATCGCAGTTCTACAACAACGGGTGTTTGATTCGGAGCCCGGGGCTTTCTATCGTAGCCCCGGACGCTATAGTCCTTTCCCGATTTGATCAACTGCCTAAAACAGATATTATTTTTACAAGAGCGAACCTATTTGCGCGAGACGCCTATACCTGTCAGTACTGTGGCAAGAACATCCGATTGACCAAGGAGAGAAGTGTCGACCATGTCATACCCCGCTCGCGGGGGGGAAAGACTGTCTGGTCAAATGTCGTTCTCTGTTGCAAAAAGTGCAATCTTAAAAAGGGCAATAAAACCCTGGAAGAAGTGGGCCTGACCCTGCTAAAGAAGCCCCGCGCCCCTCGCTGGGAACAATTACTGGTGGAAGAATTTCCTGCGGATAAAAAAAAGGATTGGAAAAAGTTTCTGGAATTTGCTGGCCTGTTTTAGCGACGTTGCACCGGGGCAGAACCTGGCCAGAAAGAATGACTATCAATTGATCTATTGAGTTATTGAACTGCTATAGCGAGCGCATTGCCCGTCCGCCTCGGGCGGACTGCAGGGAGCTTCGATTATGGAAGGAAGTCCCCAGTTATTCAACTCAGTCAACAACGTTATATATTGAAGTATCAAAGG
>CAYSYZ010000045.1:5115-14371 GCA_964435205.1 uncultured Desulfovibrionales bacterium | reverse complement strand
AGTGAAGAAAGGTATTTTCAGGATTTGACGCTGCTTACCAGGGGAAACATCAAAGAGGCCTGCCGGATATCCGGTCTGTCCCGGTCCCGCTTATATGCCCTTCTGAAAAAACACAAGCTGTTAACCCCCGCTGAGGACAGCCGGTCCCCCATCGGTACATAGCAAATAGTTCTGTCTCCTTTGCAGGACTCAGTCCTGTTGTCAGGACAGATTTTAGCGTACATAACTCCTTCTGTCCTTTAGTTATTCTCCCCTCAATACTCTAACATATTGTAATCGTTACACTTATACCTTTAGTCCAACCCTGGCACGATTCTTGAGAGATGAGTTGCCGCTCCAAAAACAGGAGGCAAAGAAAGCGGTATCTGAGATGATTTTGCTCTTCTATGAAGCATCGGAGAATGTAGCCGGAGAACGCCTGGAAAAGGTGCTCAAGGACCTGCTTCCCCACGAAGACCTGGAGGTTTATGGAACGATGGATGGATTTTCCAGGAGACTCCGCCAGCACCTGGGGACCCGGACCATTGCCGTTCTTCTCGCTGCCACAAAGGAAGAACTTTCACAAATCCTGTCCATCCGCGACCTGCTGCACAGTGTCCGCATTGTCCTTATCTTACCGGACCGAGGGGAGGAAACGGTAGCGAAAGGACATGGCCTGTGGCCGCGTTTTTTGACTTCCGTTGACAGCGATTTCACGGACGTCGCCGCGGTGCTGGGCAGGATGCTTGAGCGCTCGCGTTATCAATATAAGAAACAATGAAGGGAGGGAAGAAAAAAATGGGTGAAGGAGTCGGCACGATGGGTCAGGAATCTAAAGGCCGGGAAGGCAAGTATCTGACGCTTTTTCTGGCTGGCGAGGAGTACGGCATCGGTATTTTAAAGATCAGGGAGATTATCGGCATGATGCCGATCGTCTCTGTTCCTCAAACCCCCGATTTCGTCAGAGGTGTGATCAACCTCCGGGGTAAAGTAATCCCGGTGGTAGACCTGAGGCGAAAATTCGGGATGGAACAGATCGAGTATACTGAACGCACGTGCATTATCGTGGTGGAGATAGGCAGTAAATCACGTTCAGCCCTGATCGGGACCGTAGTGGACGCGGTCTCGGAGGTATTGAACATCAAGGCAGACAATATCGAGGATACACCGATTTTTAGTGGCAACGTGAATACGGATTATATCCTCGGAATGGCCAACATGGGAGGTGGAGTCAAGATCCTGCTCGACATCGACAAGGTGCTGAGTGGCGAGGAAGTCGGCCTTTTAGACGAAGCACGCAGCCGGATGTCAGAAATGTCAGAAGACACCGGTGACGCGCTATCAGCTTCGGTTTTTTAGACATATATTTTATATGAAAGGGGGATTCAGAAATGAAACTTAGTTTGCAGAACAAGATAGTTGGCGGATTCCTCGTGATGGCAGTGCTGATCACTGTCGTCGGGGGAATTGAGTATTATTGTATTAATGGCATGTCAAAAAAGATAAAAGAAGTGCTGGAGTTGAGGGTTCCGCAACTGGATCTGGGGAATCAGTTAGAAAGTCTCGAGAAGGCGGCACGGATGAACCTTCTGGAACTGAGCATGGTAAGGAAGAACATGGAAAACTATGCCAAATACCGGGACCGGTATTATGAAAAAAGAGATGAGATGAAAAAGACCGCCGATATCCTCCTTAAGGGGAACAAGGAACTTGGTATAACCGCGGCCAGGAAGGGCGGGAAGATAGAAGAACATACGCTGGCCTTTTTGGACGCATTCAAGTCTTTTGAAGCACTTGCGGACAAGCTGATCGCCTACAAGGGAGAACTACTGCAAAATGTCATCTCCGGCAAGATAACAGAGGCCGAGGGGATGCTGGATGAACAGTTGAAAATTCTCTCCCGGGATGAGTTGAGAGCCGTGGATAAACCCGTCGAGGAAAATGTGGGGAAGATCGCAGAGCGGTCAAGGGGACAAATGGATGTGTCGAAGCAAGAATCCGTAAGCCTTGCCAGAACCGCCGGGCTTCTCTCATTGATAGCGGTACTGGTGGGCATTGCCCTGGCCATAACCATTGGCTATCTGCTGGCCCGAAGCATCGTCAAGCCGGTGACCAGGATCATCGATGGTCTTAACGAAGGATCCGACCAGACCATCTCGGCTTCAGGCCAGGTCTCGACCGCCAGCCAGCAACTGGCCGAAGGGGCGGCCGAGCAGGCAGCGGCCCTCGAAGAGACATCTTCATCCCTGGAAGAGATGGCCTCTATGACCAAGCAGAATGCGGATAATGCCAACCAGGCAAACAGTCTGATGGCGGAGACTGCGCAGGTCGTTGACCACGCCAGTAATTCCATGTCTGAGTTGACCGCAGCCATGCAAGAGACCTCCAAAGCAAGCGAGGAGACGTTCAAGATCATCAAGACTATCGATGAGATAGCCTTTCAGACGAATCTCCTCTCCCTGAATGCAGCGGTGGAAGCGGCACGTGCCGGCGAAGCCGGGGCCGGTTTTGCGGTGGTGGCTGAAGAGGTAAGGAATCTCGCCATGCGGGCGGCTGATGCGGCCAAAAATACCGCGGACCTGATAGCAGGGACCGTAGAAAAGATCAAAGGCGGTACACAGATTGTAGAGAAAACCAACGAGGCATTTGTGAAGGTGGCAGAAGGTGCGAAAAAGATAGGTGAACTGGTAGGTGAGATTTCGGCAGCCTCCCAGGAGCAGGCCCAGGGAGTGGAACAGGTCAACAAGGCCGTTGCCGAGATGGACAAGGTAGTCCAGTCCAATGCGGCCAGCGCTGAAGAGAATGCCTCAGCCAGCGAGGAACTTAACGCCCAGGCTGAAAACATGAAAGATATGGTTGACCAGCTGGTAGCACTGGTGGGCGGATCCCACTTCGATCAGATCGGAGCCGTCAGAGGCCCGCAGCAACAAGTAAGGGGCAAAGGCCCGGCACTGCCCCGCGGTCATTCTCAGAAAGGAACTGGCCAACATCTGGCCCTTCCTCACCATGCACCGGGAAAGGAAAAAACAAAGGCCAAAGAAAGGGCAAAAGGGAAACCCGTCCGGCCCGAAGAAGTTATCCCGCTGGATGAACGTGAATCCGGCTTCCGGGATTTCTAATGTCTCAAAGGAGGTGTGGCTGAAAACCACACCTCCTTTCCGTTTTTTTAAAATAACCTGTCCCGGGAAAATCTCCGCGTTTTGATATACCTAACCCCGATTGGAAAGCATAAAAACCATTGACCTCCCCTTGGTTATCTGATAGAGAAAGTTGTTCTCAATCTAAATATCAGCACGTCTCATGCACAAACCAACACTTGTTGCAGATATTAAAACATGGCTATTCATGCTGGAAATATTTCTCACCTCTTGAATCATCTGGACGGTGCCGGGGTTGCTGCCTGTATAACGACAGGTGAGTACATCGAGAAAGCAAACCAGTCTTTGCGCGTTTTACTCCAGGCTGCATCAGAATCCGACCTTGTCGGCGCACGGATTGGCGATTTTCTCCCCGTCTCCATAGCTGAGGATTCGGATAACAAAAAAGGCTCGCACCATCGGGTTGCTGACAGGTGGTTTCTGCCCGCCTCTAACGAGGCCACTTACATGGAGATTGAAGTTGTCCCTATTGATGGCAGCCAAAGGCGAGAGCACCTTGTCGTAATCAAACACCCACCGATTGATCTGCCAAGGGCGGAGACTATATTCAAAGACGAAACCTGCGGCAATCCTTCCAGCACTTACGACGCGAACATCGCCATGTCCGATACTGCGGCCGGCATTGAAGATCTCATACAGTGGGTAAGCCAGCGAACTGATGTTAACTTAAAGGCATACAAACGAACTGGTATCCTCCGGCGACTAGAAAGGCATCTTGTTCGAAATAGATGCAAGAACTGCCGTGAATACCTCGACCTACTGAAAAGAGATTCGGAAGAAGAACGCCGTTTCCTTGAGAATTTTACCGTAACATATACGGAATTATTCCGGGATCCCGAACTCTTCAAGTATCTTGAGGATTACGCCTTGCCGGAGATCGTGAACCATGCAAAACGAGAAATCAGAAGCAAGACCGCTAAAACTACGAACGAGCTTCTGCCGGACACCGGACGTTGTGACATACGGATCTGGTCCGCCGGAACTTCAAGCGGCGAAGAAGCCTATTCCATAGCCGCCATCGCCCAAGCCGCATGTACCGGCACGGATCTACTGCCAATTATATTTGCTACCGATATCAGTGAAAGCAAATTGCTGGTAGCGCGTAGAGGTTTATATAGTGTCGAAAAATATGCGCGGATTCCTCTCCCTTTAAGGCATCGTTATTTTCATCTCGTGTCGGAACGCAATTTTTGCATTTCCCGGGACCTAAGGCGTCGATGTATTTTTGGTCGCCACAACCTGATCGCTGACTCTCCTTACGCCAAGATGGACCTCATTTTATGCCGTAACGTTATGCTCTATTTCACATCAGATAAACAGGAACGGCTCATGAGAAATCTTGTCTGGTCTCTAAGGCCCGGCGGATATTTAGTACTTGAAAGCTCGGGGTCGCTGCCAGGTTCAGTGGCCGATAAGCTTGACGGAGTCGCTAAAGGTTTGCCGATTTTCCGTAAGAAAGAATCCGGAGACTGATGTATGCGCCCTGAGAACGATATTCGCATGATGGTCGTATCGACCTGCGAAAAACTAATGGATAAGATGGTGGCTTGTTGGACAGAAAAAGTCGGGACTGATATTGCCCAAAAAGCCGATACGAAAAAGGAGATAAGGCCCCTCTTCCCCGACCTCTGGCTCCTTCCGCCAGAATCCACACGGGACTTTCTTAAGGGCCTAACAGATGACATCCAGCAATGGGCTAAGATTGCCGAATCCGCCGTCCTGGTGGGTACAGAGGTTATCGTCCCTCAAATTCAGAAAGAATCGCAAGGCAGCCCCGAGCTTCAGGAAAAGTGTCTCCGATTTTTTTACCAAAGTCTGGCCCACGCTGCCGGTCAAATAGCCCGGTCCGCCGCTGATGAGTCCAATAGCATCCTGCGCCAACACCAGGAAGAGCATCAGGCAACAATCGAAGAAATTCGCTCCATCAATGAGGAACTATATACTGCGAATGAAGAGATTAAAACCACGCTTCAAGAGGTACGTCAATACAAGAACCAGCTTCAGTTGATGATGAATCAGGCCAGCGATGCCATATTGATTGTTGGTGTCTCAACCTACCAGATCAGAGACGTAAACAAGAAAGCGGAGGAGATTTTTGGCTGGTCCCGTGGCGAGCTTGTGCGGAATTCCCTTGTGCGTCTCTGTCCAACGAGTCACCTCCCGCAACTTTTTGAGCGGTTAAACAGATGTTTGGAGGGAAGTGGACGAATTCTCTTTGACGACATCCCGCTTATTACCAAGAAACATGAGATATTTCCCGTAGAAGCCAGTATTGCCAGAGTTCAGGCAGATGGGGACCATGTCTATTTTATGATTCTGAGGGATATTGTTTCCCGCAAAAAGGCCGAAGAGATGCTGATTCAGGCCAAGGAAGATTGGGAAAATACGTTTGACGCCATAACCGACCTCATTATGCTGCTGGACAGCGAGCACCGAATCGTGCGTGCCAATAAAGCTGCCGCCAGGACATTACATACCACCAAAGAAGATTTAGCAGGTAAAAAATGCTATGAGGTCGTACACAAATCGAGCCGCCCGATAAAAGAATGCCCCCTGGCTGTTACCAAAAAGGAATTACAGCCCTGTACCAGAGAGATCACCGAACCCAATATAGGTGGGGTATTCACGTGCGCCACTTCTCCCATATTCGGTCGTGAAGGTAAATTAGTGGGTTACACCCATATTCTCAAGGATATTACCGAATCAAAACGATTAGAGGCCCAATTCCATCAGGCTCAAAAACTGGAGTCAGTTGCCACCCTGGCGGGCGGGGTGGCCCACGATTTCAATAATCTGCTTATGGGCATAAGGGGATACAACTCTTTGATGCTCAAAGACCTTGATCCAACTAACCCTCACTACGATAAACTTATGCGAATCGAAAGTCTGGTTAAAAGCGGGGCAGACTTGACCAAACAACTTCTGGGTTTCGCCAGAAAAGGAAAGTACGACGTTACACCTACCAATCTAAACGAGATAGTGAGGCAGAGCTCGGAAATGTTCGGTCGCACCCGGAAAGAAATTATTATCCGGGGGAAATATGAAGAGGGCCTCTGGACCGTAGAAGCGGATCGGGGACAGATAGAGCAGGTGCTTCTGAATCTTTACGTGAATGCCTGGCAGGCCATGCCAGCCGGAGGGGAGATAAGCCTGGAAACGGGCAACCTCACCCTCACCAAGAAATATACCCATCCTTTTCAGATGAAACCGGGAAAATACGTTAAGGTATCCGTAACCGATACCGGAATTGGCATGGATGAAGAGACCCAGCAAAAAATATTCGACCCGTTTTTTACCACCAAGGAGATGGGTAAAGGAACCGGGCTAGGGTTAGCCTCCACCTATGCAATTATTAAAAACCATGGCGGATTCATTACTGTTGACAGCAAACTGGGGTGCGGATCTACATTCACCATTTATCTGCCGGCCGGTCAGCGAGAGGTAGTACAAAAAGAGAAACGACGGCCGGATGATAAGACCAAAAAAGGAAACGAGACCATTCTTCTGGTCGACGACGAGCAGATCATCCTGGACGTGGGTGAAGATATGCTGGAAACATTGGGATATAAGGTGCTTTTGGCCAATTCCGGTGAAAAAGCCGTTGATATCTTTAACGAAAACAACGGCCATATACATTTGGTTATTCTAGACATGATCATGCCGGGCATGGATGGTAGTAAGACTTATGATGTTCTCAAACGCATCCAGCCGGGAATAAAGGCCATTCTTTCCACCGGCTATAGCATGGAAGGGACGGCAAGAGAAATCATCAAACAGGGCGTAAATGGTTTTATTCAGAAGCCTTTCAGTATAGAAGAACTGTCTCAAAAGATAAGAGAGGTCCTGGATCGAGAATAAATTTTGCTTAGCACTCGGCGCCAATATTGTCGGAACATGGAATATTATTCTGTGAAGGATCTCCGTGAGAATCTCGCTAGTTTTTTTCAATGTCCTTATTCATGCGCGCGGATTGATGTCAGTGCAACATGATCGTTGAGTCTTGTTGGTGGTTATGATATACGATCATCTAATCGAAATACGCATTATTAGTTTATACTAATAATCCAGTCCTGTTCTGTATAAGCGAGTCAGAAAGTTCACAAACTGCAAGAATGTGACAGGGTGAAACGATGAAAAGTTATCAGCGTTTGGCTTTTATGTTGACTCTGGTTTTATTCGCAGGATTTGTTCAGCCTGCTCGTGCGGACAGGGTTGATGATCTAATCAAACAACTGGGCGCACGAGAACCGGAAGTCAGACGCGAATCTATAGAAGCATTACAGGATACCATGGACAGAAGAGCGATAGAGCCTCTGGTCACCATGTTGAGAGATGAAGATGTAATCGTCCAGGCGAAAGCCGCTATGGCCTTAGGAAGGATGGGGAAACCAGCAATGGCCCCCCTCATTGCTGCCCTGAAAAACGAGGAGCCATCCGTCCGGCTCGGCATAGCATCCGCTTCAAAACTAATAGGCAGTTATGCGGTAGAGTCCCTGATTGCCGCTTTGAATAAGAACAAGGCCTGCTCAATCCGGGCTGCTGCAGCCTGGGTTTTAGGGACGATGGGTGAGGACAAAGCAGTAAAGCCACTTATTGCAACACTGAAGGACTGGAATTGGAAGGTTCGAGAGCATGCTGCGGAAGCCTTAGCCATGATAAAAGATCCAAGGGCTATAAACCCCCTAGTTACGGCACTGAGAGAATGGGGCTCCAGAAGATATACGGCGGCTGCAGCTTTGACAACCTTCGGCCGTCCAGCAGTAAAAGCACTTACCAAAGTTTCTAATGAAGATCCCGACCCTCAGATACGAAACGATGCTAGATGGATATTAGAAAAGATTGGGAAAGAAAAATAAAGGCAAGGAATGACTTACCTATATTGGAAATCGCGAAACGCCACAACGTCCATTTAACAAATCTCGAAAAACCTCACGCTGTCCTCAGGATCTAAGCCTTTGTCGGGCCATTCCCATTCGTAACCAACGCTATGGGTAATGGCCAGGATGTCCCCTACTCTCTGTTCTTTTCTCTCATGGGTATGACCATAAAGGACGGCCTTAACCCTGGGACATGACCTTATGATCTCGGCCGTGCTGATATTGCCGGTAAAAGCATTCAAAAAATCCCAGGAAGGCTCATTCTTGTACAGGAGCAACTCGCGAAAAGGAACGTGATGCAAAACAACCACCATATTATCAACCTTGCTGTCCACACTTACAACCTGCCTCTTTAATGATTCATTCATCATGTTTACAACGTCGGCGTCTTCCATAGAACTCCAGTTACAATAGACAGAATCCATCCATTTTCTGTTTCCAAATTTTTTCTTTTTATAAGCGCGGCAAGAGATTTTATTGTCCAGCGCTTCGTTTCGGAAAGAGTAATCATACCAACCGCAGGTCCCCACAAACCCGGTATCCCCAAAAACGTAGGGCTCAAATCCCAGATAACCGAAACCATTTTCCGCAGCCAGTTTGGGCAGGCTATAACGATATTTTTCTACGCTGTTTTTTCCCTCATCATCTGTCCAGAGGTCGTGATTTCCGGCTACGACCAGTTTAGGGCACTTCAGTTCGTCGTATTTTTGCAGTGTCTCAGCAAAGGAACGCTGGTTTGCCGAAATGTCTCCACAGATAATAAAGATATCCGGAGCCGCCTTGCGCAAAATCGACATTTGAATCCCCGGGACTTTTTCATTTTCCGGAGAGACGTCGGCGTGGATATCCGACGTAAACGCAATATTCATCCAGAAAACAGCTATTATTTATTTTTCTTGGGTTTAGCTGCAGCTTTCTTGGCAGTAGCTTTCTTCGTTGCAGACTTGGGATTGGACACCACTTTTACACTTTTCCCAACTGCCTTGGTAGCCGTTTTCTTTTTCGCCGTCACAGTGGCCTTCTTTGCTGCTGCCAACTCAGAAGCTTTTTTTCTGGCTTTCTTAGCGGACGCCTTTCCTTTAGCCATGGGCTGTCCGCAGCATATGAGGTCGCACGTCGCGCAACCACAGGATTCATCTACGGCAAGAATAATGCCGCATACTTCGCAACTGAATACATCGCCTTTCTTTACTTTTGCCATAACGAACTCCTTTTTTAGTAGATTTTTCCTATATTTTATAA
>CAYSYZ010000045.1:0-5105 GCA_964435205.1 uncultured Desulfovibrionales bacterium | reverse complement strand
GGAAGGATGTGCGCCAATTACTGAAAAACAACCCGTAACCTGGTGGGAAGCCAATCGGGCCAAGAAGGCGACCTGCAGAGTGATAATACTATGGATTCTGCTTTTATTTTTCCCTTGACTACTATTCATTTGCATAGTATAGAAACTATACACTTGAATAGTATAAAGGAGCTGCCGTGGACAACTTATCACCCAAACAAGATAAAATTCTCCGGTTCATAACCGAATTTCAGGCCGAATACAATTTTCCGCCTAGCACCCGGGAAATCTGCTCTCATTTTGGTTTTAGCTCGCCAAAGGCAGCCATTGATCATCTAAAAGCACTGGATAGAAAAGGTTACCTGCAGATACATAGCGGCATATCCCGCGGTATCACGCTCCTCAGACCACATCCGAGCTCCACTAAAGGCATACCAATACTCGGTCGCATAGCGGCGGGACTGCCTATTTTAGCTGTGGAAAATGTCGAGGATACCCTCCCCATTGAAAGGCACTTCTTTGGTGAAGAAGAGTGCTTCGCTATCTGGGTCGAAGGGGATTCCATGACAGGTGCACATATAGAACACGGGGACTGCGTGATCGTCCGGGTTCGGGAAAAGGCTCAAAATGGGGACATCATAGCTGCCCTCATAGATGACGAAGTAACACTCAAGTATTTTTACCAAAAGAACAACGGAGGCATCGAGCTGAGGCCGGCTAATCCCAGGTATAAACCGATCATCCTCAAACCTGGTGACCCTGTATCTTTCCGGATTCTGGGAGTTATGGCCGGGCTTATAAGGAAAATATAAAAGTCTTCCTACCATGCTGCCCAAATACAATTTTGCGTTAGGCGGGCACATAAATCACTATGAAACCACCTGATTCCAAATAACCGGAGGGCGTAACATATCCGAGATAAAAATCAAGAAACCTACAAAGGATGAACTGGCACTTCTAGGTGTGGATAAATGGAGTCCGTGGTCTTGCGAGCGCGGCACTTTTGATTGGGAATACGACGCAAGACGAGACTGCTTACGTATTTGAAGGCAACATTAAGGTGGAAACCGCGTCGGGCGTGGTAGAAATAAACAGTGGTGACCTGGTTACTTTCCCCAAAGGGCTAAAATGCACCTGGACCGTAATCGAGCCCATACGAAAAGTTTATACTTTCAAATGAAATCCTTCATGTTCTACGCCAGGAACTTCCGGTACGAGACACTTGTCCGGCATTAGAACCGGTCACAAGATCACCGAAGAAAAATCTAGAAGAGTGGAAATCGATGTAGCCGGAGATTCACCAGCCACAGAGCGCAAAAAGGTTTAAACTTCTTATTCGCCCATAATCTGCAGGACAATCTGCCGGTCACGGGGCCGGTTGTCAAAATCCACCAAGACCACCTGCTGCCATGTCCCGAGGATCAGTCTCCTGTCGGTAAAAGGAATGGTCAGCGACGCCTTACAAAAAGCGGCCCGGACGTGAGAAAAACCATTGCCGTCCCCCCACTGTCTGTTATGCTCGTAATGCATGTCCCTTGGCATAAGGCGCTCAAAAGCATTTTTTAAATCGCTAACCGCCCCAGGCTCATATTCAATAGTCGTTATCCCGGCAGTAGAGCCTGGCACGAAGACGGTAACAATACCGTCTGTCATACTTAAATCTTTGAGTGACTCCTGGACCTGTGAGGTTATGTCGTATATCTCATTATTGCCTTCAGTCTTCAAAGAGATACCCTTTGCCACCACAGTCATAGATATTTCCTCCACCTAATCTAAGCCGTCAAAAATAGTCCGCCCACCGAAAGGCCAGGGGCTCAACGCCATCTTTAAGTATCTTCCCGGACACCACTTCCCCAATGAAAAGCGTATGATCCCCTGCCGTAACGGAATCTTTTAAACTACACTCTACATATGCCATGGCCTCATTCAAGATCGGCGACCCATTGGGGGCGTCAAAAAAGGACAGGCCTTCGAATTTATCTACTTTTCTGCCACTTTTAAACCCAAAATGTTTAGCCAGATCCTGCCTCCCGGCAGGGAGCGCATTTATGGCAAAATAACCTGCTTTTTCCACAAGTCCGTGGGTGTACCGCAGAGGAGCTATGGAAACCATCAGCAAAAGCGGACGCATGGAGACCTGCGATATCCATGCAGCGGTCATTCCATTAGATTCGTTTTCTGACCGCACTGTGACAATGTAGACTCCGTGCAAAATACTCTTAGAAACCACTTCTTGCATGGCAGTTCCCTCCTTATAATCGATCAATCTGAAATGTCCAGTTAAAATCGAAAGGTCACAGAAGTTAACCGCATCCTGCGCCGACATTTTTTCTCTGACCTACGCATCTCCATTAAAAGTAGATCCTACCCGCCCTTCTTGATGATCAGGCTACCCTTAGGTTGGGCACCTGTAACCTCACCAATCACAGCGGCGACGCTTAATCCAACCAACCCCAATTCCTCTACACAATCATTCGCCTTCGATGCCTCCAGTGAAAAAACCAGTCCGCCTGAAGTCTGGGCGTCAAAGATGAGGTCGATTACTACCGTTTCAACCTCCGGCTCAATTTTAACGCTATGCTCGCAAAAATGCTTTATTGCATAGCTTCCAGCCGGGATAAGCCCGGTAAGGGCATATTCCTTCGCTCCGGGCAGAAAAGGAATTTTGTCGGCATAAAGGCTTATTTCAGACTTACTCGCCCGGGCCATCTCCAAGAGGTGTCCTCCCAGCCCGAAACCGGTCACATCCGTACAGGCATGGGCACCATGCCTAACCATGGCCTCTGCCGCTTTATCATTAAGAGCAGCGGCAACCGTTATCAGTCGATCAATGGCTGCCTTGTCTGCCATCCTGGCCTTGATGGCCGTTGCAACTACTCCCGTGCCAATAGGCTTGGTAAGAATAAGCTTATCGCCGACTCTGGCCCCCCCGTTGGTAATAATTTTGCCCGGGTGAATAAGACCGGTCACCGAAAGACCGTACTTTATTTCCTTGTCATCTACGCTGTGGCCGCCTACGAGAACGACACCAGCCTCCTGAATCTTAGCTATCCCACCCTTAAGAATATCTTTGAGGATGTCCTTGGACAGTTCCTTGATGGGAAAACAGACGATATTCATTGCGGTGACAGGTTTCCCGCCCATAGCGTAGATGTCGCTCAACGAATTGGCGGCAGCTATCTGCCCGAAATGATAGGGATCATCGACAATGGGCGTAAGAAAGTCCAGTGTCTGCACAAGAGCCAGTTCGTCCGTCAGCTTATAAACTCCTGCGTCATCAAAAGTCACACTACCTACCAGCAAATTCGGATGGGTTATAACAGGTAGGGCGCTCATAACCTCCTCTAAGTCCCCCGGACTTAGCTTAGCTGCTCAGCCTGCTGCCGTGACTTTTTCCGTAAGCCTTACATCATCTTGAGACATACATTCCTCATTCAATAAAAACTATTGTTTCTAGAAACATTAACTCAAAAAACGAGCATCGACCATTCTATTTTAATCCGGGGCTGTAAGACCGCCAACCATGAAGTCTTCGCGGTAATGCTTAAACACCCCTTTATCGTATCCCATCTTAAGCAACCGGTGCACAGACTTGACACCTTCTCCAGCAAGCCCCAAGGTGAAGGAGTTCACGTAAAGGTCGATATGCTTTCTTATAACATCATCTTCTAGTTCCTGAGAATGCCCCCGGACGTAATCCATTGGATCGTCATTATGGACAAAAGCCCACTGGATACTTTCCCTCAAGCAAGAATCAATAGCCCATAGATCCTGCGCACCCAAGTCCCGGCGGGCGCAGATGCCACCAAGTGGAACAGGCAATCCCGTGATCCCTTCCCACCAACTACCGAGGTCCACTATTCCGACCAGCCCTTCTTTTTCATAGGTGAACCGGCTCTCGTGGATTATAGCGCCTGCATCCACAATCCCCTCCTTGACCGCAGGGATTATTTTTTCAAAGCTCATTTCGACAAGATCGTTATATTCTCCGTACAGCCGCAAAAGTAAAGCCGCCGTTGTAAATTCGCCGGGGATAGCTATTCTTTTACCCTCCAGTTCAACCGGGCTGCAGGCATGGCGAGAGACGAGGAGCGGGCCGCACCCCCGGCCCAGGGCACTGCCGCTAGTCAGGAGCACGTATTCGTCCACAAGATGACCAAACGCGTGATAGGAAAGCTTACTTACATCCAGTCCGTTATCAAAGGCCATTTTGTTTAAGGTTTCTACATCTGCCATTGTCTCCCTGAAATGCAGCTTACAATTGTTTAACTTGCCATTTACCAGGGCATAAAATATGAACGTATCGTTCGGGCAGGGGGAAAATCCGAGGGTATAGACCTTCATAGTTGTGCTTCGGACAGCAGGCTGCCAAAAGCTTCTGAGCCCCTAGCAATGGCCTCTTTGACCCTCCATCTGGATGTATCCCGGTCCTCCACCATGTTACTGATACACCTCAATTCAACCATTGGTATCCCGTAGAGATCACAAACCCGGGCCACGGCCGCACCCTCCATATTTTCACATATACCATTAAACTTATCACGCAGGAAGTTCGCTCGCTTAAGCGTCCCGCTACAGGCATGCACCGTGACGAACGACCCGCTCTTAAACGGTATCCTCAGGGCAGTCAGTTGGGCCTTAACGCAACCAAACAAATTATTTCTTAAATCAAAGTCCCGCCTACCGGACAGGATCTTATCCTTAAAATAATGCACCTCGCCGTCCATATCTATGCCGAAATCTCCAAGGTGTTCCTCTTCGGCCAGACAGATATCAAGGACGTTCACCCCCTTGCCTATATATGCACCCCCGATGCCAAATAGTATCACTCCATCCGCCTGTTTACTTTCCAGCAGTCTGGCAATGGATATCGCACTCTCCACCGGTCCGACACCAGTGACCCAAAAGTCGAACCTTCCCAGAGTGCCCACTCTATACTTTAACAGGCCAAGTTCAAACTCCGTAGGGCCCACAATCAGATACATATGAAATGGTATTAAACTCCAGTTTTATCTCCAGGTCAATCCCCGTAATGGTACTCTAAGTGTTTTTTTGTCCAAAATGACCGTTCTGTAAGAAGCAAGTAAACTGTCCGGAGTTGTAGCACATAATCTGTCCGGTATAAA
>CAYSYZ010000044.1:0-14646 GCA_964435205.1 uncultured Desulfovibrionales bacterium | reverse complement strand
CAAAGTCCGGGCGTTGCGTCAATGCTTTTGTTCCCTGCTATTTGGTCCTACCATCACTATAACGTACTTTGCAGGCTGAATATAGGTCTTTGCTACCCGCAACACGTCATCCACATAAACCTTCTCTATTTTATCCAGATAGGTTCGGGTAAAATCGAACCCCAGTCCGTAGCGTTCATTGAGGGCCATGTCCATGGCCTGAGACGAGTTAGTCTGGAGGCCTATTTCCGTAGAACCGATCACATACCGTTTGGCCCGGTCAAGTTCTACCGGGTCGATCTTCTCACCCCGCACCTGGTTTAACTCCCGCCACAGGCTGCTGATGGCCGTGTCTTTCTTCTCAGGACTTGTAGCTATGTAAACCCCGAATGCACCGGCCTCAACCCCTTCTGTAGAAAAGGCCGAAACGCTGTAGGCCAGGCTTTCCTTGTCCCGCAGTTCGGTAAAGAGACGCCCGCCCTGCCCCGAAAGGACGCTATTCAACACCTCTAAAGCCGCTCTATCCGGGTGGTGAAGGTTGACACCGGGAAAACCAATTGCAATATGCACTTGCTGTTTTTCCTTTAAAATGGAGCTGATTTTGGGGCCGGAAACGACCTCCGGAGGCAGGAGAGTGATATCCCTGAACTCTTGCTCCCTCCAGTGAGAAAACAGACTTTCTACAGCTTCCCTTACCCGTGGCGCACTCACATCGCCTACTATAGACAGGACCAAATTGCCGGGGACAATGTGGCCCTGATAAGCTTTTTTGATTTCGGCCACGGAGAGCCTTTCCATGGTTTCCCGTCTGCCGAGAGGGTTCATGCTGTACGGGTAGCCGGTGAAAAGAAGTTTATTAAAATTGATGAATGTTGTGGCCGGAAGGCTGTCCTCCTGCTGTTTCAGTTGAGCCAGTAATACCGGGCGGAGTTTTTCCAGTTCTTCCTGGCTGAAGGCTGGCTCCAGCATGACCTCGGCCATGATTTCAAGGCCGCGGGAGAAAAACCGGGAGAGGAAAGTGGCATTCAGCCCGAAGGTATTACGGCCGGAAAACCCGCCGATACTCCCGGCCATGCCTTCAACTTCCGCCGCCAACTCCTGGGCGCTTTTACGTTGTGTACCTTTCGTCCACAGGCTGGCCAGGGCATTAAATAAACCATTATTGTCCGCCGTCTCGTACCGCAGTCCCCCAAGGAAGACGGCATTCATAGAAACCGTAGGTACACTCCGTTCTTCCTTCACCAGCAAAGTAATACCATTTGAAAGGACAAACCTCTGGGGTCCTGGCGACTCGGCGGTCCGAGCAGCATGCAAATTTCGCATCTCTTCGTCCACAGTGCGGGACAAGGAAGCAGCCTCCTCCCTGGAGAAAGAAAGGGGCGCCACCTTCGGAACCAGCAGGCCAACAGTAAGGCGTTCCGGGTGGAAATATTTCTCCGCTACCCGCCTTATATCTTCGGGCGTAATTGCCGCCAGCCTTTTCAGGTAGGTCTCCTGTTCACGGTAGTCACCGGCCATGGTCTCAAAATATCCCAGCTTACGGGCCTGCCCCTGCATCTTTTCCTGGGCGTAGATAAACCCGGACTCGATGTTAAGCTTCGCCCTATCCAGCTCATCCCGGCCCACTTCCACATGCCGCAACCGATATATCTCGCGCAGTAGAGTCTCCAGGGCCTCTTTACTCTTTTCGGCATCCAGGCTGCAGGCAATTTCCAACAGGCCAGGGCCCAGCGGTGTAAAGGCATATGCAGACACATCATGCACCAGGGACTTTTTATCCCTCATCTCTCGATAAAGGCGTGAACTCTCTCCTTCTGCCAGGATATCTGCCAGGACGTCCAGGCATACACTGTCCGGGTCGCTAAAAGCAGGTATCGGAAAGCACGCGATGAGATGCGACTCGTGGACCTCATCCCTTAACAGGACCGTGCGTGACTCGGTCTGCAGCGGCTCCTCGAGGGAAACAGGCTTCTTCTTTTCCGGACCGAGCTCAATCCAGTCGGAAAATGCACGGTCAATCCGCGAAATACAGTCAGCCGTACTTACATCTCCCACCACAATCACCGTAAGGTTAGAGGGCACATAGCGCTTTTTCATGTATGCCAGGACCGTATCTCGCGTAATAGCGCTGACCGTTTCGGGAAAACCAATTACCGGCCTGCGATATGGGGAAACCGTATACGCCTTGGCCATAACTTCTTCCGAAAGCTTTACCGTCGGTTGATCCCGACGCATCCCGATCTCTTCCAGAACGACCTTTTTCTCCCGTTCGACCTCTACCGGGTCAAATGACGAGTGGAGCACGGCATCAGAAAGCACGTCCAGCCCCACATCGAAAAACTTGCTGCCGATCACTACGTGATAGACGGTGTAATCCAGAGAAGTATAGGCGTTTACATCTCCGCCTACCGACTCGATCTCCCGGGCTACCTCGCCAGGTCCACGCCTGGCCGTTCCCTTAAAAATCATATGCTCTATGAAGTGGGTTATGCCTGCCTCGGCGTCAGTTTCATAAATGCTCCCGGCCTGGACCCAGACCTGAATAGCTACTACGGGAGCCGTATGATTTTCCTTGATTATCGCCGTAAGCCCATTATCAAGCCGGAAACGATAAGGATTAGGAAAGGCCTCCTCAGCCCCACTAACCGGGCTGGATACCAAAAAACAGGCCAGTAAGATCCAGAACAGAACGGTTAAAACCTGCTTGTAGCGATATATCATACCAAAATGTCCTTTGTGTCTTGGATGGGCGAAAATCACCCTTGCTTAAATCCTGAAGTACTCCTTAATCGCCGCTTCCTTATCCTCGTTCCTTCTACCTATTATATAGCGTCTTTTTGTAGCCATGATACACGCTAACGAGTGTTCGAGGCGCAAGCGTCCATCCTTCTCTTTCTCCAGGTGAATCCGCAGTGCCTCAAACGCCCGCACCATCTTCTCTCTACTATGGCAGATGAGGATTATATCCGCCCCGGCCATAAAGGCCGCTATCGCCGATTCTTCCACGCTGTAATGCCTTTCTATGGCCCCCATTTCCAGGTCGTCGGTAATCACCAGTCCGCTAAATCTCATTTTAGCACACAGGACTTCCGTAATAAAAGTACGGGATAGAGTTGCCGGCCAGTAGGGGTCAACACCGGAGTAAATCACATGGGCCGTCATTACCGCCGCCACCTCCGCACCAACCGCCATCCTGAAGGGTATTAACTCCCTTTGCTCCAGTTCCGATGCCGGGGTCTCCATCACCGGCAGATCCTGATGAGGATCCAGTTTGACCCCGCCTATCCCCGGAAAGTGCTTGGCCGTGGCCAAGATGCCTTCCGCCTGCATATCTCTAATTATTATACTGCCCAGGTGACCAACTAACTCCGGATCATTCCCGAAGGTCCGCCCCTTCATAACCGGATCGGTACCCGGCACGTCGAGATCCATAACCGGCGCAAGATTCATATTGCAACCGACCAGGTTCAATTCTCTGGCCGTTATCTGAGCAAAGCGATGGGCCTCTGCCTCGGGGTTGGCGTCCCTGGCTATACCTGAAGCCCCCGTAAACTGGGTAAAGGGTGGACCCAGCCTGGCCACCGGGCCGCCTTCCTGGTCAATCGAAATGAAGGGCGGAGGCAATCCCCGGTCCCGGCAGGCATTCTTTAAATCGCGACACAGCCCGGCGACCTGCAGCGGGTCCGCCGCATTTCGCCTGAAGAGGATAAAATTACCGATACTGTACTCCCGGATTAACTCGCGCGTTTCGCTGTCCAGGTCAGTTCCCGGGAGGCCAACCATAAAAAGCTGCCCCAGTGTCTCAACCGGATCATTCATCGCTCTGCCCATGTGATCTAATGTGATGTCATTTCGGTCCTGACCATACCCAAACAACTAAGCCCTGTCAATCAACGAGTGAAAAGAGGGCTACTGAACCTTTCCAAGCCCATAAATTTCTTGACAAGGAGGGAACAGGAGTGATAATCAAGGGCTGTTTTGGCCGGATTTTTACTGATTTCTAAGACTTACGACACTCAAACAAATCATTAACCAGGATTGATATGGACCCGGAGAAAGATCTGTCACCATCTGCCGACAAAAAGCCAGGGTCCGTCTGGAGGTCTCTGGCATCGGTTAAGCTCACCATATTTCTGCTCGTCTTTCTGGCCATAAGCTCTATTATTGGTACCGTTATCCCTCAGAATGAGCCTCCAGCATTATACATTCAGAGCTACGGGTATGGTACTTACCAATTTCTGGATTCATTATCCCTTTTTGATCTTTATCATTCCGGTTGGTTCAGGTCCCTTCTCGCCCTCCTGGTGTTGAATTTGATCGTTTGTACTACGGACAGACTTCGTCATATCTGGGGGGTTATTTTTCCAAAAGAAAGGAAAATTGCGGAAAAGAGCGTCCTCGCCAGTCCCGGAACGAGGACGTTGACGTATAGTGCTAGCCCTTCTGAGGTCAAGGCGGCTGTTCTACCTATTTTTTCGGCAAAACTGGGAAATCCGCATGAAACTGTGGTTGGGCCGGCCACCATCCTGTGGTGGGAAAAGGGCAGGTTAACCCGGCTCGCTGTCTACATCGTCCACCTTAGCATCATCCTCTTTTACATCGCGGGGATAGCGAGCTCTCTGGGAGGATTCAAAACCAGTGTTAACCTGGCAGAAGGGGAAACTGCCGATCAGGTGTTGTTGCCCGGCACTAATGTGCCGCACAATCTCGGCTTTTCCTTGCGCCTGGATAAGTTCGAGGCCCAATTCTACCCCACCGGGCAACCAAAGGAATACCGCAGCGAGGTTACCATCATCGAAAATGGGCAGCCGGTGCGCCAGGGCAATATCCGGGTCAACCATCCCCTCACCTATAAAGGTATCAGCTTCTATCAGGCCTCTTATGGCCGATTCCCGAAGGCGGTCGAACTTAAGCTGGAAGATAAAAGTAGCGGAAAAAGTGTACCGGTTATCCTGCCCTTTGGACAAGAGGTGCCTCTGCCCCATGGGCCAGGCGCCCTGCGTTCGTTACGTTTTGAGCCAAATGTCATGGACATGGGACCTGCAGTCCTTTTGTTGCTCGACAGCCCCAAGCTGGGGCGGCTCCATTTCTGGGTATTTAAAAATAACCCGGATTTCGGCCGGGTAAAAGAGCTGCCGTATCGGTTCCTCGTAACCGACATAAAAGAAGGCTACTACAGCGGATTTCAGGTAGCCAAAGAACCTGGCATCTTCTTTGTCTGGGCCGGCAGCATATTGATGGTACTCGGAATTGCCGTAACCTTTTTCATGTCACACTGGAAGGTTTGGGCGGTGCTGGAAAGAAAGGATGACAGGACTACAGTTACAATCGGGGGGCAGGCCAATAAAAATAAAGCCAAGTTGGAGGACCGGCTTGACACCTTCTATAATCAGCTCCAGAATGCCGATCTGAACATAAGATAGAATAGGGAAAACCATAACCATGATAAGTTCCAAAATCCTTGCAGTCGTAACTTTTGCCTATCTTGCAGCCACCACCACCTATCTTATGGCTAAGATTTTTCGGACAAAAATCGGGCAAAGGATGGGGTCTCTTATTAGCATCGGTGGTTTTGCCGCCCACACGGTTGCCATCATTTTACGCTGGACCGAGTCGCACCGGTTGGGAATCGGCCACGCTCCATTCGCTAACTTCTACGAGTCCCTGGTCTTCTTTGCCTGGGCCACGGTTCTCATCCATTTTGTTGTCCAGTATAAGTATAAGGTAGAGCATGCCGGGGTTTTCACGCTGCCTTTTGCTTTCCTTGGCCTTGCTTACGCCTCCTTTTCGCCGAATATTTCGAGCCGCATCGAACCGCTCATCCCTGCTTTACAGAGCAACTGGCTTATTGCCCACGTCATAACCTGTTTCATCGGTTACGGCGCATTTGCTGTCTCTTGCGGCTTGAGCATTGCTTACCTTCTCCGGAGATCCGGTGACAACAAAAATCTGGATATCCTGAACTATCGCGTGATCATCATGGGTTTTCTCTTTCTTACCGCGGGCATTGCCACCGGTTCTATCTGGGCACATTCGGCCTGGGGAGCCTACTGGCAATGGGACCCAAAAGAAACCTGGTCACTCATTACCTGGCTCATCTACGCAACTATCCTCCACTGCCGTCTGCGCGGTTGGTATGGGAAAAAGATCGCTTTGCTCTCCGTCGCTGGCTTTATATCGGTTCTATTTACATATTTTGGGGTCAATTTCCTTATTTCCGGTTTGCACAGCTATGTAAGATAGGCCTGTCCCCTATCTAAATTCCTTTGTGCAGCAGCACCCAAGCATAAAAATGTTTTGCCCGTTTAAGTAAGACCCGTTTTCAGCCGAAACGCTAAGGTGAGCTTGTAAAAATATAGCAACTGCGTGCTTCCGATGCCCGATACCCATTCACTGTGCCAAGAAGATCAAGAAGGTATCATCAAGTTGCGTGGCGAAATAGACGTCTACGATCTCGACAACCTGTATGATTGCCTCAAGAATCGCCTTATGCAGGGTCAAGATCTGACCATAGACTGTCAGGAGGTTGTGCAAATGGATACCCTGGCTATACAGCTCTTGGTAGCCTTCAAGAGGTCTTTTACGGAAAAACAGAAATTGACGCTTATGAATATTCCCGCAGCCCTGGAAAGGGCATGGGAAATAATGGGCGTCAAACAAATCCTCCTGAAAGAATAAAGGACTGGGTATGCAAAAACACATTCTGATAGTCGATGACTCACCGACCATGCGCGCCAGCATCTCTTTTTGTCTGGCTAATGCCGGATATCAGCTGTCCGAGGCGGCACATGGCGAAGAAGGACTGGCCATGCTGCAAGAAATGGAAGCACAAAAAAAATTGCCAGCACTTATCATCTCAGACATAAATATGCCCAAGATGGATGGCATTGCCTTTATAAAAGAAGTCAAAAAGACGAAATGGAAGTTTATCCCCGTTATTGTTCTAACTACGGAGGGGCAGGAGACGCAGAAATTGCAAGGAAAATCTGCGGGAGCTGCTGCCTGGCTACTGAAACCTTTTCGGCCGGAGCAACTCCTCTGGGGAATAAAAAAGTTCATACGTTAGAAAGCAGAACCATGGAACAGGACGAGCTTTTACAGATCTACTTCTCGGAAGCCGAAGAATTGTTGCACATCATAGAACAAAGCTTGATGGCCCTGGAATCCGGTCCGGAAAATGATACCATTATCAATGAGATCTTCCGTGCCATACACACCTTGAAGAGCAGTTCTGCTATGGTCGGCTTCACCCAGCTCTCCGAACATGCTCATCTTCTTGAAAATCTCCTGGAAAGGATGCGGAGTAAACAGCTGCTTGTCACACAAAAGCTCGTTTCTTTTCTCCTGGAAAATCATGATCTTATAAAATCGACGGTAGAAAATGCAGCCCAGGGCAATCCAGCAGGAGAATCACGTGCCCTTCAGGCCATGGCCGAAAAGGCTAAACGGTTTCTGGGACTCTCCTCAGAAAAAAGTGAGGAAAATGAGCCAATAGCAACTACCAAAACAAGCCAGGAAAAGGAATCTTACTTTGAACTTGACGTGCGCTTTCGTAAGGACATCATCCGGGCCGGGCAGAATCCTCTAATACTGCTGCATGAACTGGCAGACCTGGGAGAAATAATGTCCGCCGAGGCAGACGTATCCGCTCTGCCGCTATTTCTGGAGATGGACCCCTATGAACTTTACCTTACCTGGCGCGTCATAATCAAGACTGACCGGCCGTTGTCGGCTATAGAAAACGTGTTCATCTTTGCCCTAGAAGATGAACTTAACCAGATTACCATAAAAGACGTATCGCCCTATTTCCGGGATGGAGTAGACACCAGAATTGCCAGCAAACCACTCGGAGAGATATTAGTCGATCACAAACTCGTCAGTGGGCAGGAAGTCCAGGAAGTCCTTACAGAACAGAAAAAGGTCGGAGAGGTTTTAATTGAAAAGGGCAAAATCTCCCCCAGCGACCTCAACAGAATGGTCGAGCTCCAGGAAAAAAGCCGGACAGTCATTCGTAAATCGAGCGTACGGGTAAGTGCTGATAAACTGGATCATCTTGCGAACATGGTCGAAGAAATGACCGTACAGCTTGCCCATGTTTCGGCCATGCTGGAAGCTTTACCAGTGGAAGTCACCAGAAAATTGGGCAGTGAACTGGATGTCCTGAACAAGATCGGGCGCGAAGTTCAGGAACAGGTTATGCGACTGCGAATGTTCGCCATCGAAGGTATGTTTCAACGATTTCAAAGGATGGCCCGGGACCTGGCCCGTGAGCAAGGTAAGCAAATCAAAATTTACATCAGCGGGGGAGACACAGAACTAGACAAGGATGTTATCGAACAAATAAATGATCCCTTAAACCATATTATACGAAACTGCATAGATCACGGCGTTGAGCTCCCCGAAGAGAGGAAAAAATTGGGCAAGTCCCCGGAGGGCACACTCACGCTTAATGCATACCAACAGGAAGGCAAAATATACATTAAAATCATTGATGACGGTCGCGGCATTGATAAAGGGAAAGTCCGGCAGAAGGCTATCGAGCGTGGCCTGATCACAGAGAGAGACCAACTTACAGTTGAAGAGCTTTACAAGCTTTTATTTCTCCCGGGGTTTTCCACAGCCAGAGAAGTCAGCTCCATATCCGGTCGCGGCGTCGGTATGGACGTAGTACAAAATAACATCCGGCAGCTGGGAGGGGTAATCGATATCTCTTCCGAAAAGGGGAAAGGAACTACCTTCATCATAAAACTTCCCCTGACTCTTGCGGTTATCGACGGCATGTATGTCCGGGTAGGAACTGACATTTTCATTATACCGCTGCTTACCGTTTCCAGCACCGCCAAACCTAAAAAGGGCGACCTGAAGACCATTGAGGCCAAAGGAGAGGTGGTGCGTTTTGGAGACTCATACGTGCCCATCGTGCACCTGGATAGATTGCTGGGTGCAGAACACCTGGAAAAAGATATGGAACCATTGATCGTCTTTGTAAGCGGCGACAAGGGAATCTTAGGTCTCGAGGTAGATGAAATACTCGACCAACGACAGGTCGTAATTAAGAACTTTGACAAAAATTTCCGCATAATTCCGGGTATCGCCGGGGGCACCATTATGCCCGATGGCAACGTAGCCTTTGTCCTGGACGTATATGCGCTGGATCGCCTGTCCGTTTCCCAAAGGAGAACCCAGGAACAAGTCCACTGAAACAAAAGGGGGTATCACCATGCTTAAATTGCTCAAATCACACGTCAACAAAAGATTGCGCTTCAAAATTATGATTGCGCTGACACTGACCTCCGCACTTTTTATTGGCGTCCTTATATATGTCGGCATCAACGGCAATAAAGAAGATGCACTCAATAAGGTGACGAAATTTGAACTGGGATTGGCTGACATGATACACGCCGGGGTAAAACATCCTATGGCCATTGGTGACATGGAGGCCGTCAAAGAACAGCTAAGACAGATTAAGCGGGCCATGAAGGGGATAGAAGTCTATATGACTGATGCCAGCCAGAATGTAGTCTATGCCACTCATGAAGAAACGGTTGGCACCAATCTTTCGGCTCGATTGGCAAACCCTGAACTCACAAGGGAACATAAAAATGTGTTATCTTCCGGAGTCGATCCGGCAAGACCCTTCTTTCAGACTGTAAATGGAGAACCATACAATCTTATCTTCCATCCAATTCTTAATGAACCCTCTTGTTACAGCTGTCATGCCGCCGAGAAGAGAGTGCTTGGTTCTCTGGTTCTGCGTCAATCCGTAGCGGAGGATTATGCCTCTATCGCTTCCCTTAGAAACCGTTACATCTCCGCGGGGATACTAGGGGTCATTGCGCTGGTTTTAATCCTCAACTATCTCCTGACCCGGCTCATCACGCGGCGCATCCACTACCTGGTGGACAAGGCCACCCAGGTGGCGGCTGGGGACGTAAACGTGAGCATCGACGTGAAGGGCGAAGATTCTATAGAAACTTTAAATGCAAGTTTTAATACCATGCTGCGCAACCTCCGCGACAAGATAGAGTACGCCAACAGCCTGAAGCTGGGGATTAGCGATCCCTTCTTTATCATCGATCCAGATCAGACTATTACCTATGTTAATGACGCAGCCGCAGCCATGACCGGATACCAGAAAATAGAAGTAGAAGGCAAAATGAAATGCTGGAAGGTTCTCAACAGCGATATTTGCAAGACCGACTGTACACTAAAAAAATGTATGGCCACTGGTCAGGCTGCGGAAAGGGTATTCAGCAATATAACCGCCCGTCAGGGAAAAATAATACCTATAGAGGCCAGCGCTGCCGCCCTTAAAGATTCCAGTGGCAAGGTCCTGGGTGGGTTTAAGATATTCCATGATATTACAAACAGCATTGAGGCCGAAAAAACCCTGAGAGAAGCCGCTTCCAGGGAAGAAGAACAACGAAGGTATCTGGAAGGGCGTGTCGACAGCTTGCTCAACGTCCTGGACAAGGCCGCAGAAGGAGATCTCTCGTCCAGAGTGGAATCCACCGGTAAAAAGGACCTCATGGGTCGGATTGCAGACAAGGTCAACGAGATGTTTGAAAAAATTGGCTTGCTTATAAACCAAACCAAAAAAACTGCACACATTGTGGCACAGGGGGTAAACCAGATATCCTCTGGCAATCAGGATCTTTCGCAGCGTACCCAGGAACAGGCGGCTACTGTCGAAGAAGCCAGTGCTACTCTCGAACAGATGACCGCCAATGTCGGCCAAAATGCCGCCAATGCGATGAAGGTTGATCAGCTGGCTCAAGAAGCCGTGGCCTTTGCCCACGAGGGAATGTCAGTGGTGGAAGGAACCGTCAATGCCATGAGTGAAGTCCGCGTAGCAAGTAAAAAGATTGTAGAAATCATGGATCTGGTTAACGAAATTACATTTCAGACCAATCTGCTGGCCCTTAACGCTGCCGTAGAGGCCGCTCGGGCGGGCGAACATGGGCGCGGCTTCGCCGTAGTGGCCACAGAAGTGCGAAATCTGGCCAAGAGAAGCCGGGATGCAGCCAAGGATATACAGGCTCTCATCCAGGACAGTTTAACCAAGACCGAAGAAAGCCATAGGTTGGTCGGCCAAACCGGGGACAGCCTGGAAAAAATAACCAAGAGAATTACTTCCTTATCCGAGGCCATCTCTGAGGTCTCCACAGCTACCCAAGAACAGTCACGCAGTATCGAGCAGGTTAACAAGGCAGTTAATGATATGGGCGGTGTCGTGCAGCAAAACGGGTCTTTGGTAGAACAGTTGGCGGCAGCAAGTCAAACGCTGGCTGCTAAGGCCGCAATGCTGCGAAAACTAACCAGCGAATTTACGCTCACCGAGCAAGTCGAAGACTACGCGGAAGACGAGTTGTTAGCCCTGACAAATAAAGCCGGAAAGGAGAGAAGAGGCCTCAGAACGTCTTCAAAATCACTCCGGCAAAATGCGGCGCAGAAGGCTATGATCAAGGAAATACTCCCAGAAGAAGCGGATATAAACCTGGATGACGGCTTTAAAGAATTCTAAGGAGGCATAATCCGCATGGAAGAACAGTATGTAACCTTTTATCTAGATGACGAGGAGTACGGAGTAGAAATTCAAAAAATAAAAGAAATCATCGGCTATCGCCCTTCTACCCGCATACCTGGTTTCAAAAACTTGGTAAAGGGAATGATCAACCTTCGTGGGGTCATATTCCCCCTCTTTGACTTGCGGCACAAATTCAATCTGCCTCCGAAGCAATACGATAAATTTTCCGTAATATTCGTTGTTGAAATTGCCGGACGCATTATGGGTGTTATCGTGGATACCGCCTCAGACGTCATCTCGCTGAGTCCCGAAGAAATTTTGCCTACCCCTAATCTTTCGCCTTCCATACGCACAGAATACCTGAAAGCCGTGGCCCAACAGGATGATCGCTTGATCGTCCTGCTAGATCTGGAACGAATTTTGAGCGAGAAGGAATTGGAAGAACTGGATGCAGCGGTTTGAAAACACGGTTATATACCAAACAGGTCTAAGATCATAGCAATGCATCGTACTTATCACGCCAAACTGCAAAAGACGGTCATAATTTTGATGCCAGGCGAATATTATGCTGGGGCTACGGGAGAAGTAATATCTACGATGCTTGGGTCTTGCATAGCCACATGTATCTTCGACGCAGAGCACAAGATTGGCGGTATGAATCACTTTATGCTACCGGGTACGGTGAGCTCCCAAAACATGCTCCGAACCGAAGCCGGTCGCTATGGAATATTTGCTATGGAGCTCCTCACCGGTGAATTGATAAAGCTGGGTGGTGACAGAGAAAACTTCAGGGCAAAGATTTTTGGCGGAGGCAACGTAATAGGGCTCAGGACATCAGATGGAGATATTCCGCAGGCAAACATTGACTTTACAAAAAAATTTCTGGAATCGGAACGTATCCCGCTGGTAGCTGAAGACATAGGTGGCAACAGCGGTCGCAAGATTTTCTTTTTTACCGACACTTGTAAAGTCCTCGTCAGGCCCGTAGATTCCGGGAGGGCAATTAAACCTCTACAGAAGGCAGAAGAGCTGTACAAATCCACAATCCTTAAGAAATGGCTTGAGGGGTCGGCGGAAGACCTCTCCTGGGATAACGAGGAGTAGGTAACACGGCGTGAATAAAATAAAGGTCCTGATAGTCGATGACTCAGCTCTCTTCAGACAGTTCCTTTACGAACTGCTCACACACGATCAGACCCTTTCGGTTGTCGGTACTGCTGCTGATGCTTCCGAAGCCGCTGAAAGGATATCCATATTGAGGCCGGACGTCGTTACTCTCGATGTAGAAATGCCGAAAACAAGCGGCATCACGTTTCTCCGGAAACTTATGCAGACTAATCCCATCCCGGTAATAATGGTGAGTTCTTATACCGAAGAGAATGGCCGCTTAACCATTGAGGCTTTAGCCGCAGGAGCGATTGACTTTGTATTAAAGCCCGTTGGCGGCAAAACAGAAGATATGGAAGGTTTTGCAAAGGAAATTGTGCAAAAGGTAAAAACCGCGGCCCTGAGCTCCGTCAGTTTGCATCAGATACAGACGAGAGGAAAAAGCCTGCACTACGAACAACCGGCCTTCGGTAGAAAAATTGTGGCCATGGGGGCTTCAACAGGCGGCACACGGGCTGTACATCAAATCCTGCAGCGCCTACCTGCCAATACTCCAGGCATAGCCATTGTTCAACATATGCCAGCAAAGTTTACTCGTCTCTTTGCACAACGAATGAACGAGTTGTGTCCCATGTGCGTTAAAGAGGCTGAGGATAGGGATTATCTCCAGACGGGGCAGGTCCTCGTAGCCCCCGGGGGCAGACACATGAAGCTAGAGGCTACCAGATCGGGCTTCCGCATCCGCCTTGCAGACGGGACGCCCGTTAACTTCCATAAACCCTCTATCGATGTGTTTTTCCTGTCCGTGGCGGAAAGTGTTCATAAGGAGGCCGTAGGGGTCATATTAACGGGTATGGGCACCGACGGGGCAAATGGTCTCCTGGCCATGCGCAAAAATGGTGCTTATACCATTGCCCAAGATAAAAAAACTTCTCTAATCTTTGGTATGCCTAAAGAAGCCATAAGGCTAGGTGCCGCATGCGAGGTAGCACCAATAGATAAGATACCGGAATGCATCCTGAAAGGCTTGTCAGAGGAAGAAATCTGATGGCCAAGGTCCTGGTCATCGATGATAGCCGTTTGGTAACGGAATTTGCCAAAAGTATCCTAAGAAAAACTGGCGGCCATGAAGTACTTACGGCTCTGGACGGGCCCTCAGGAATAGAAACAGCCAAGGCGGAGAAGCCCTGGGTTATTCTCTTAGATGTGGTAATGCCGGGCATAGATGGTTATGAAACCTGTAGTCGATTGAAAAACGACGATAGTACCAAAGATATCTCCATCATCATGTTAACGTCAAAAGGAGAGCCGGCAGACAAAGTGAAAGGTTTGGCCGCAGGAGCCGTAGATTATGTGACAAAGCCCTTTGATGCCGGGGAGTTGATCGCCCGTGTCAACATCCAGGTTAAGTTGCAAGAACTATACGAAACCCTCCAGTACAGAAACCGGCAACTCGAAGAATTAGCTATATGCGACGGACTAACCGCCCTTTACAATCACCGACACTTTCAGGAGCAATTGACGGTCGAAGTTGAGAAATCAAAGCGCTACGGCGAGCCGCTGGCCTGCATTATTTTAGATATCGACCACTTCAAACAATTTAACGACAGCTATGGACACCTGGCCGGGGATGCCATCCTATGCGAAATGGGAAAACTGCTGAAACAACAGATACGCTCGTGTGATGTAGCAGCGCGTTACGGTGGCGAAGAATTTGCCCTCCTCCTTCCGAAATGTGACCGGCTTCTGGCCCAATCCTGCGCGGAGAGAATAAGAAAAGCTGTAGAAGATAATGACTTCAGATTCAAGGACGTTGCATTCCGGGTGACTATAAGTGTCGGTGTAGCCAGTTTTCCGGATGACTGTATATCTTCGCCGCGAGAACTGGCAGGGGCTGCAGACAAGGCCTTGTATGAGGCCAAGAGGGGCGGCCGAAATAGAGTTGCCGTTTTTTAAGTTCATCTCATGGGTTAGCGCTTTGACTTTTCAGGTTTTTGTATTACACTAATTAAAATTTACACTGTATGTCGTCA
>CAYSYZ010000043.1:0-15249 GCA_964435205.1 uncultured Desulfovibrionales bacterium | reverse complement strand
ACTGCTTCACCTAGCCATCAGGGATCTCCCCCTGGCAATCTTATCTCTCCGAGGTTAGCCATTTTCGTTTATAGTGGTATCCATCAAGTCTGCCTCTACTGGCTGTCCAAGTCCATCCTTTGTTAATTTATGATTTAATGGACATCTCCCCTCTTCCCGCCTGTCGATGTTAAGTTATTGAATTATTGAAAGACGTCCCGGATTCTGCTGATTCTCATTTTTCGCTTGACAGGGGGATATAGGATTGTCCCGCGAACTACACACGAGGACTTCTTGTTGACGCCTCCGGAGACCTGGTACGAATAAACTGCATAGACAACGCCCAGTTGGCCCATGCTGTGGTCCTATTCTTAGCGGTGCTAATCTTGCCCGCGAATTGAACATGCACAGCGAGCGGATACTATGTCTATACCTTGCATACGGAGATTCCCCCTCCGCCCCGCCGGGCAGGGAGCTTCAATTACTTAAGGACGCTAACTACGCGAACTACACTAGGCAAGTCAAAAACGCCGCTCCTCGTCAAGTTCGGCTCCTTTAATCCTTTCACTCAAGTTCTCGATATAACGATATAGCCATGAAAGCACTTTCCCAGACTTTGTCTCGGAAAGCCACTGTCTTGCTTTGTCACGCTTTCGCGACAGATAGGCACTTTCTGGACCAGTCCACCCTCCTGTCCAGAAGTGACTAATCAGGGAAGCCGAAAACTCCTCGTTATCTCCAAAAGCTTCGAGAAAGAGCTTTGTCAATTTACCGCCCTCTGCTTCATCCAACGTTTTAGGTAGGCAGCTTAGTATCTTTTGTGCTCGTTTTTTCGGATCTTGTAATAACCAATTCATTACTACAAGGGGATCAAAAAAACTGATTGCACCTCGGTGTGAGTCCTCCTCAAATTCCAATTCTTCACTTAACCAAGCGGTTAAATAGTAGGAACCCCTTTCGTCAGATCCAAGCAGTGTACTGATTATTGACCAAGCGGCATCAGGATGTGCTTTTGCAATTTCATCGGCGATCTGCAGCGGATAACTTGTGGAACGTAAGCTCGGCATATCTTCAAGGTGGGACATAATTACCGAAAAAAGTTCGATATCCCGACCGGGAAAACGATCGAGAAACCCGCGAGCTACCACGTGCCAGTGATGCCCTGTCATGTTTTCAAATTTTCTATCGAAGAACTTGTCTTTGGTAAGCAGTCTAAATAAAAGATTCTCGGCACAAAATTTGGGTTGTTCTCTGTTAAAAAAATAAAAGTCAGTTAATTCAATGGCAATCTTTAACGCATCGTTGTCGTCCGAGTTCGTTAGGGCATCGAGGACTTCTTCCACTTGCTCATGGGGAATATTATCTTCTTTCACCTGCCATGCCAGCCGGCTGAATGCCACAGCATTAACGAGTCCTTGTGCATACAATTCTATAAGTTTCTGAATAATATTCTTCGATACGCCCGATCTAAGAATTATGTACACCCCTATATCTCTGCTTGAGCCATCATCAAGCAAGCGTTTGATTGCTCCTTCCCATATTTCTAAAGCACGTTGCTTTAGTCCGAAAAAAAATCCTCCGATAAATTGAGTTTGCTTTGATGGGAGTCCCTGAAGCTGAGCGGCGATTATGGCATTTACCGTCTCCGATGAAGGAAACATTTCAGATATTCTTAAACCGAACTCGTAAAGTCTGTGACCGTCCAATGTTACAAACTGAGGAAGATGTTTTGAGAATAAAGAAGCATCAGCAGCAACTTCCGAAGCAAGTTTTCTAATTCTTTTTGAAGGCACATTAGATTGCTTGATGTCATTTCCCTTGTCATCATAATCTTCATCCCAGGTCGTATTTAAGACATACCGATTAAAATGTTCCCAGAATGAACTGCCGGTAATCTTCTTATCGAATTTCCGAAGCCTACCGAGAATTCCTTTCGGCATTTTTTCCGACCGAAACCGCAGTTCCATGATTATGGTATGAGTCAGAGATCGGATATCCGTCGCGGAATCATCTGACAATTCGAACAGTGTATCCATTACCTCATCTGAAACATGGGAATAATGGATGAGCCGAAATCCCGCTTTAATTAACACCCTGTTTGCCTCCTGCCGTTGCTCAGACAGCCATGTACGTGAGACAGAATAAAGATGCCGCCAAACGAGACGCCAGGCGTTAAATACCTCTCCATATGTTTTTGGTTTCCAGAACTCTATTGGGGGGTGTAGCCCCTGGTACTCCGTCCCAATCATCCGCACACCGCCATGCGTATTAAACCAGCTCTTGCACAACTTGAGACCCAGATCCTTATTTTCCCAGGTATTGCTGTTGAGTAAGTCCTGAATAATTAGGAAGCGGTCTTCCGGGGAAGCCTGAGTATCTGCCCATCCAATGCCAATTTTGAAGAGAGCAAGTAGTATTCCTGTTGAATTGTTGGAATTTTTTGCATTCTCAGCCAGTGCAAACTTGATTAAGAGATTAGCTGCACGATGGAAGTGCTCTTGCCAGACAACTATCTTTTCCAATGCCCAGACAATATTTTGCCGCCCTGCGTCCCATTGTTGCAATTCTTCTTGAGGCCACGTGCCAAAAGTGCGTTCGAGCACATTCAAAGTCCCCGCAGGTTCAGCTTCTGCAAGATAATCTAAGAATCTCGTTCCAGCTTCTGAAACAAGGAATTCTTGTCGGGCAAAGGGGCCACCCAATGAAAGTATATTTTTAACTATGTCAATGGCAACGGGGCTTGCGTGTGCATAGATGAATAGCTGGAGGAACCAATGTCTGATTTGTGAAGGCACCCTTTCAAAGAAACTTTGGAAGTCGAAACCCCGCCCATAGTTGTTCCAGTAGCTTATCCACAGATAGATGTGAAGCATCTTAGGGACAATGAAAAGGGTTCGCCGACCTTGGAGAATCCTTCGCTTACGGAGGCGTTCCACAATTTCCTGAAAGCGCGGCCAGGATATCGAGGCATCTACATCACGGACAAGTTCACAAATAAACAGAGACTCTCCAGAAACCGGATCTTCAAATCCGAATCTTGTAAAAAGCGATATGTGACGGAGAACAATAAGTGAATCCTGCGCATTCTTACTGTCTAATTTTTCATAACCTGCTACAAATCGCTCCCACATTGGTACTGTGGCGGGTGGTTTTAAAAGATCATCAGGATTATGCTGCAGATTTTCACCAACAGCATGGGCAACCCTTGGTGATCCATCACACCACTGAGCCCAATGCGAAACATCCATTTGCTTCGGCATATAGGAGGTAATTATTTCTTTTATTTGATCTTCAGGCAATGCCGGGCATTCGATTACGAGCATTTCAGAATCTCTACTTAATTCAGGGCCATGATCGACCGTCACTAATCTTATATTCTTCTTTCCCTTGAGTGCATTCCATATTGATGCACGGTCTCTTTCTACACATTCGTCTATGACAAGGATTGCATAGTAACCTGTGTCACCTCGAAGCAGATCGTTAAATAACGGACTGCGCTGAAAGTCCTCTGCGTGAGGCACATAAATCACCGCAGGTGCCAAATCATCAATGGATAATGCCTCAAGAACCAAACGAGTCTTGCCAATCCCTGGTTCGCCGATAACCCGGATATGTTGGAATTTGACTTCCCTCAAAGCGTTTTGGATAGTATTGATAACCTCAGATTGGTCTGTTCCGAGGTGCAACTCGGGTCGCATGTCTTCCCTTGCCTTCCAACTGTTATGATTCAGAAATGGCAGGTTTTTCCTATCAAGAAGTTCAAGAGTTAAAGAAGGAAATGATGCAAAAAGTCCCAGCAACTGAGATTGCCCCCAAACATCAACGTTTGGTTTCTTGTATCCACATGCTTCAAGCAATTGCTTAAGCGTGCTTACGGCTTCAGATTGCTGTTTAGGGATAAGGTCTTGGCCAAATGTTATGATAACATAGCGACCACGGGAGTGGAGACAACCACGTATGCCAGACAATAAAGTTTTACGACTCGGTTTGGCCTTAGAGCCTCCAAACAACTCCTTTTTCAGATTGCTTTTCTGCCATGGTTTAAATGATTTTCCCGTCTTAATTTGAAAATAAGTAAGACCTCCGACAAGCACAGAATCAACAGTTGGTGAACCGTCGACTCGGGCATCGATTCCGCCGTCGCTTATGTTTGTGTGCAAACTGATGATCACCTTGTTGGGAGATAAGCCAATTCTTACAGCTTCACACCAGAGAAGATTACGGAAAGTTATTGTTGCAGATGTCGCGTCAAGCCTTCCGAGAACTGCATTGTCTAAGGAAAAGATGGTATGCATAGATCACCTCATGAATTTACGCTTCTGTCAGCAATATAGGCGCGGAGGCTCTGGAGGCTGTCTTCGGGAATTTTGGTGCCCGAATAGTCTATGCCGATATAGCAGGCGAATAGGCTCATACTTTTCTCCTTGATGAGCGGAGGTGGAAGGCTTTGATATCTGATGAATCTGAGAATCTGACGGATTGAATTCGTTCGAGCAAGACGGATGCTGGTTCGTCGTTAGGGTCCTGGGGGACGAGTTCGCCCCGGAAGGCCTTGGCTAGAATCGCTTTGGTCAGCCTCTCGGCCCGCACCGCTGCCGCCACAACCCGTTTCTCAATCGTGCTGGCCAGTTTGAACAATGCTTCGACACGGCGGACAATTTCGCGTTGTTCAACCAACGGAGGTAGGGGTACGGGGATAGCTTTGACCTCCCGCAGATTGAGCCGCGCTCGCCCTACACCGTGTACTACCTCTGCCATTCTCATACGAGTCGAATAATCGTTTAAGGTATAGGCCACATAACGTCTTACAGCTAAGTCATGGTGAGGCTTAAGGCGGATACAATCGGCTTTCACTATTGCAGGGCCAACATGGTCTGGGAGGACGCATGCCCGCGGGATTGGGTTTCCCAGGGTGGCGATAATGACATCGCCAGAAAAAATGCCATGCTTGCCCAATTTTTCAAAATGTTCATCCGAAATGTGTGTATGCTCGTCAATGAAAATTCCATCTCCTATATTCTGGAGTCGAATCACACGTGGGCCGCTCTCTGTGTAGTGTGCAGTCTTAAGATTTGAGCCAAATGGGCCATCGGTGATTGCATTTGGCTCGTGTGCTCTGATCTGGTCGATCGTTGCCCATGTCCATGTCTCGTCCAGTTCAGGCAAATTATTAATGCTCGGATCTAAAGGCCCCCTGTATTTCTTCTTCCATTTATCGTCTCGGGGGAGAGAGCCGCGGCTTTTCATTTTAGTTAGTTCGGCGGCTTCCCATTTTGCACGCCGTTCGGCAAGTATGGTACGTAGTTTTTCAGAAGCGGAGTCGACGCCAAAATTCCTAGCTCGCCAGCCAGCAGTAAGGCAGCCGGAGCAGGCGGCGGCGAGGACGGCTTGGCGGAAGCGTTTGAGGATGCCAGGAACTTTGGCCAGGCGCTCGCGGGCCGCATTGATTCGCTCAAGGAGTTGCTCGACCTTTGCCACGATCCGCTTTTGCTCGGCGAGCGGAGGCAGAGGGATTTTTAGCCGCTTAAGCTTGGATGCGTTTACGTTCGGAATTGCGATACCCGCTGTCTCATCAGCAATCGCGGCCCAGTATTGTGGAGTCTTGAGGTACAGTCCGACAAACTCACTATCCATAGGAGGAATAGCTCGGAAGCGGATAAGGTAAGAGGCAAAAATGGATCTCGGGCATTCCTTCACCACGTAGCTCAAGCCAACGGAGCCAGCTCGTGAGACGACAATGTCACCGAGTGCTATCAGGTATTTTTCGGGATTATCGGGCTGCCTTTCGCAACCTGGCACAGCGGACCAATCAATGACTCCTTTTGATATATCTGTTGTACGAAGCAGTTTGAGGTCATTCCTACTCTTATCAGCACTTGTGGTCCAGCCGTATTGAGGTGAGGTACAAGTTTGTTCCAGCCGCGCAATTGTCCAACCCTCGGGAAGGTCTATTTCGTGTGGGGTATCATTTTTAGCTCGGTCTTTTTTTAGACTAGTGGTCACTTGCTCGCCTCAGCCCTTGCAGGCAACTCAGAATCGTTACTGTTCTCTAACATAGTTATAATAGCATTCAGCTCCTCAACAGCCCCCTCAAGCTCAGCAATAGCATCCGTAGCCAATTCCTCCGGTTCCGGCAGTTCATCACCATTATCAAGCGATTCATCCCTAAGCCACTTAAGGCTGTCGATCTTGAAGTCGCGCCCCTTAACTTCGCTGATGTGGAAGGAGCGCCAGCGGTTCTCTTTGGAGTCTTTGGGATCGCGTTTGCCTTGTCCGTTAGGGTTGGGGCCGAAGCAGGCCTCGAACTCGGCAAAATGCTCCGGAGTAAGGGGCCGGTCCTTCTTGGTTATCCTCGGCACATTGGTGCGGGCATCGTAAACCCATACATTCTCGGTGGCGTAGCCTTTGGTAAAGAAGATAACGTTAGTCTTGGTGCCGGGGCTATAAGGCGTGAAGGTGCCATTGGGCAGACGGAGGACGGTATGCAGATCACAGTCCTCGGTGAGGATCTTGAAGATGTCACCGGCTTGATCGGCGAAGAGGACGTTATCGGGCACCACGATGGCTGCCCGGCCGCCGGGCTTTAGAATGCTCATCACGTGCTGGACGAAATTGAGCTGTTTGTTACTGGTTGCCACGGTGAAATCATCGCGGTTGGGTGCCTGATTGGCCCCCTTGGTGCCAAAGGGAGGATTGGTCATAACGCAGTCATAACCCTCTCCTCTTTTGGGCTCATAAATGGCATCTCCCAGGTATATGTTGGCCTGGATGCCGTGGAGATAAAGGTTCATGAGGGCCAGTCTTCTGGGCCGGGGGACGAGTTCGGTGCCGGAAAAGGTAGAGGTTAAAATGCGTTTGGCGTCTGAGCGCTCCAGGCTGCCTCCGGTCTTTTCCATAAGCCATTCATAGGCACAGACCAGAAAACCGCCGGTCCCGGCTGCCGGGTCGTGTATGGTAAAATCTTTTTTCTTACGGGGATCAGGCTGCATGCACCTGACAATGGATTGGATCAGGATACGCGGGGTGAAGTATTGCCCGGCCCCTTTTTTTCCTTCGGAGGCGGATTTTTCCAGTAATCCTTCATAGGCCGCTGCTTTTACATCCACATTGAGAGCAGTCCACTCGATCTCATCAATGAGGTTGACCAGGCGTTTTAGGTTGACTGGATTGCTGAACCGGGACATGGCTCCGGCATAGATGTCTCCCAGCATGCCGGGGTGCTTTCCCAGTGCCCTAAGGGTTGCCACGTAGTGATCCGTTAAATCAACGCTGGATTTTTGCCTCAAAACAGACCAGGAATATTCTGGAGGTATTTCCGCCCCTTTCTCCTCGATCATCTTCAGAAACAGAAGATAGGTCAACTGTTCAATATAATCGCCGTAATCGATCCCGTCATGCCGCAGGGTATGACAAAATCCCCAAAGTTTGGTAACTATGTCTGCCATGACTCTCCTGTAAATACCTTCTTAACAAGACCCTCACCGCTCATTCGCTTCGCTCATTCGAGACGCCAAAGTACGCAGAAAGAACCCCAGCCTATTTGACCCCATAGCTGGATTTAGCTTCAGCAACCCGCCGGGCGCGAACCTGCTTCTGGCGTTTTTTGCGCTGGATTTTCACATGAAGCGTTGCCCCAAGGGCCTCGGCGACACGGCGCAACATACTCAGGGAATGGCCCTCATAAGATGGTGATTCAAGCCGACTGATTTGCTGTTGGGATGTCCCTACCCGTCGGGCCAGTTCTTTCTGAGATAAACCAGCTTCCTCGCGCAAAGCAGCCAGTCGCAGGGCCACATCCCATGCATCACCCGCCCTTTCAAATCGTTCCGCAAAATCCGGATCCTTTAACTGGTCTTCAAGGTATACATCAAAATTTGTCGGCTGTTTCATAGTCGATTCCTTGCCAACCAATCACTTACAGTGAATTTCATGTTTAGTCAACATCAATATTGATGTACATTCTGGCGATGATAAGTAAGATTTGGTCACGCCGCAACCGCCTGGTTTATTTCGTGAATAATGATTTCCAATTGACCATCAAAAACTTTATTCACCTTTGCCCACGAAGCCCCTTCGCGGGTAAAAATGGGCAGGTAATCGAAATCTTCCTTTTCCATCAACAGGTTTTCAATCAGGTGCCTTCTGATAAGGGCCAGCCATCTCTCCTGCTCTTCGGTAAAAGCACGATTGGATTTGACCCTCATCAGGGCCTTATCAACCCTCCGTTCTGCGGTAAGTAATTCACTGCCTGTTGCGGCATGGCGTATAATAGAAATAATATCTGCCAGTTCCCGGTCATAGGCCCGCCGGAGGTTCTTCTCGGTAAACTTGTCCACCAGAAAGTCCGGCTGAGCAGCAAGCATATCCCGCAAGGTCTTCAACTGCCTGGTATCAAACTCTTTGGGTCGATTCAGGAGGATTTCCAGGGCCTCAATATGCTGGAGATTCTCCCTTACAAATTTTTCAAATTCCTGCAAGTAGTCCTGGGGCTTGAGTTCCCGACCGTCCTTGGCCCGGAAGATAATCCTTGAGCTCACATAATCTACGGCCCTGTTGGCCCTGACGAATTTTTTTTGGGGTCGCAGGTAATTTTCACACAGATCCAGAAAGGCTTCGCCCTGCAATATCTTGATGGTCTGCTCCCATTTCCGCTCCAGCCTCTGGTGAAGAGTCTGGGCAAATTCGGCTATGTCACAGCCCAGGATATAGTTGAATTGGTGCCTGCCTTCCTGGGTGATATTCTTGGATATGCGGTGAAGCCTCTTGGATAGGACCCGAATATTGTATTCCCGATCCTCATTGTCCGCAATGGCCTGGACAATCTCGCGGATGGATCTGGTTGATTTGACCGGGGCTTCAGCCGTAATGCCGGTTATTTTCCTGAAGTATTCCAAAAGAGTGCCGTTAAAGCAATCAAAGACCGTAAAATGGCTTTTGTGGATTTCCGTGCAGCGCCGGGTCCCCCGGCCCATCATCTGTTCAAAGAGGATTCTGGATTTCACGGGCCGCAAGAAGACAATATTCTCTATCCTGGGCACATCCACACCCGTAGAAAGCATGTCCACGGTAATCACAATAGCCGGATTTTGGCGATTTCTGAATTCACGAATCCTTTGAAGGGGTCTGTCCACCGATGGACTGCCAGTAATTTTCTGGACAAAATCATCCCCGCGAGTGAATTCGTCCCTCAAGATTTCAACTAACTGGTCACAGTGAGATATATGGGCGATATCATTCTGGGCAAAGATTAAGGTCTTTGGGAAATGGCCCAGTTGTTTCTCCTGCTCTAAGAGATACCTTTTGATCTCCTGCACAATCTTTCTGTTTCTATCCGGGGCCGTCCAGTCGATCTCCGTGGTAGGCGCAGGGAGTTCCCTTTCATCTTCCAGGGCCTCAAAACTGAGTTGTCCGGTTTCCGTATTTATCAGACCTACCTCCTCCCCCTCTTCCAGGAAGACCCCTTTGAGGGTGATGTCCGATTGGATGGCCACCGCATCATAGTCCACCAGAAAGCCTTCCCGGACAGCGCGCTCATAATCATAGCGAAAGACGATTTGTTTGAAAAAAGCGGTGGTGTGGGCTGCCGGGGTGGCCGTAAGACCGATCTTTATGCCGTCAAAATGCGTCAAAACCTCGCGCCATTTGCTTTCTTCCTGGGCGGTATATCCCCGGTGACACTCATCGGCAATGATGACATCAAAGGCGTGGATGGGGATATCCAGCTTGGAGGCGTCGGAATCGTCATCCTGATCCCCGGATGGGACACGGAACATCCCCTCAACGCCAAACAGGTTGATCCGCATGCGCTGAATGGTTGAGACATAAACAAAGCTATGTTTGGTATCCGGATCGGTCAGATACTCAGGGGGGAACATTTTAGGATCAAATTTCACATCTTCATCCAGATCTTCCCTCCGGATCCTCTGACTGTAGACTTCATAACATTGATCAAATTTTAAGCCTGGTTCGGCCTCAAAACTGGCCATGGCGGTAACGGCCTGGGCCGCCAGGGCCCTTCGATCTACCAGAAACAAAATGCGTTTGGCAAGGCCAGACTTCATCAAGCGGTAGATCAAATTGATGATAGTGAATGTTTTCCCGGTGCCTGTAGCCATGGCTACCAGCATATGTCGCCTGCCATCTATGATGGCCTGTTCAATGGCTTCTATGGCTTCAATTTGAAAAGGCCACAAGTACTTATTGTCTGTTTCCTGCCCTCTAAGCCACTCCCTGGCCCCTGCTTCGTCTTTGTTTAACATCTCCATTAGTGCCCGGGGGATGTGAAATGCGGCCACCTCTCTGGAAAGGTTTAGAGGGTCCCTCAGGTCTTGAAACCAGATTATCTTCCCATTGGTTGAATAGACAAAAGGAAGATGGTAATCGCCAAAGGAGTGTGTGCCGGCCGGAAAACCGCGGGCATATCTCTTGGCCTGCTGAAGGACATTTTGCGGCCCTATGCTTATTTTCTTACCCTCAACACAGGCCAGGGCCTGGCCTTTATAGAACAGCACATAGTCAGCCGGGCCGGTTGTAGTAGGGTATTCTTCAACCGCGCAGTGGTCATACTGGATATCTGGTTGAAAGGGGACAATGGGACCCCAGCCGGCCTGTTCGAGGGCCTTATCTATAAATGCCTGCCTGGTCCTGGCCTCATTGATGTAGGTATCGTTCACGACCATTGCACCATAATGAGAGTGTTACAATATCTTTTCCGCAACCATGCTCAGGGCCTTATCTCTGGCCAGGATGATGTGATCAAGGATTCGAAGGCCGAGTGTTTCAGCCGCTGTTCTCAGTTCTTTGGTTATTATCTTATCGTCCTGGCTGGGCGTAGGGTCTCCGCTGGGATGGTTATGTACCAGAATAACCGCCGAGGCTGATTCCCTAATGGCCGGCTTGAAGACCTCACGTGGATGGGCCAGACTTTCGTTCAAAAGTCCGACCGTAATCTGTTCTGACTTCATGACCTGATGTTTTTCATCCAGCAGAACCACATGAAACTCCTCTTGCCTGGCTTCTCGTGCCAACCTCATAAAATGTTGTTTACAATAATGGAGGGCATCGGAGGTATTACGGATTTTATGATTTGATGCCGGTTGTACCACCCGCTGTTCGGCCAATCTTTTGCCCAATTCGAGGGCAGCTATGATCTGACAGTAGGCAGTCTCTCCGATGGCCCTGCTGATCTGCTTAAGTTCTCCTCTGGCCTTTAGAGACAGTTTTTCCAGGTCATTGCCAAAAAATGCCGCCAGTCTTTCACCAGCCTGTAGGGCCGATTCACCCTGGAGACCGGAACGAATCAAGATAGCCAGGAGCTCTGAAACCTTAAGCCCCGCTGGCCCTAATCGGAGCAGGCGTTCCCTGGGGCGGTCATCAGTAGGAGATCTCTTAACCGTGGCCGTGAAAACCCGTTGATCAATCCAGCGCCCGGCATTGAAACCTTCTTTCTTTGCTGACCAGGAATATCGGGGCTTCGTCTTTAATCCGGCCCTGGTTAAATAACCATCATGCACCAACTCCCCAATTACGCGGCCTATATAGGCAGCCTTCTCATCTTTCAGGGCTTCATAAATATCAGACTTATGAAAGGAGTCATGGGCCAACAGAACTTTGACCACTGATTGATACCTTGCGAAACGTTCTGCATCCGGCTGCGTTTTCATTTTTGGCGTGTTTTTGAGTGAGAATAAAGTGAGAAATATCACGAAATCAAATGGATGGTCAAGGATATTCATGGTGGGCCTCCGGTGGGTATGGGAGAAGATGCCTTAACAGGGGTTGAACATGCATAGCGAGCGCATTCCCCGCTGCTTGCGGCGGGGTTAGCGAGCGAATATTATGCATTTTACCTTACATACGGAGATTCCCAGCAGCTTGCTGCGGGGAACTTCAATTTACGATCTATTGGAATTGGAAGTTACCAAAATGTAGCCATCTCAGGGCTAAAAAGACAAAAATGTTTTTTAAAATGGCTTTCTTATGTTGATCGTTCTTGATAACTCACTAATTTTATTGGCAATATATTTTTGGCTTAACATTTGCTTCAGGTTAAACAAAGATATTATTTGCATTAATGTGATTAACGAGGAGGAAAGAAAATGATTTGTAAGACGGAAGCGGATGTATTGAAGATTGTCAAGGAAAAGAATGTCAGTTTTATCCAGTTCTGGTTTACGGATGTTTTGGGAATGTTGAAGAGTTTTGCGGTCACACCTTCTGAACTGGAGGAAGGCCTGACCGAAGGGATGGGTTTTGACGGTTCCTCGATCGAAGGCTTTGCCCGGATCGAAGAAAGCGACATGATCGCCAAACCGGATCCCATCACCTTTCAGTTTTTGCCCTGGAGGCCTGGAGACAAGCCTGTAGCCAGGATGTTTTGTGATATCCTCCAGCCCGATGGCAGCCCTTATGAGGGCGATCCCCGATATGTGCTAAAGCGCATTCTAAAAAAAGCAGCAGACAAGGGATATACGCTCTATCTGGGGCCGGAGCTCGAGTATTTTTACTTTGAAAGTAACGAGGCCCCCAAGATCATTGATAAGGGCGGTTATTTTGACGCCCGGCCTTTGGATCTGGGGAGTGATTTGAGAAGGGAGACCATCTTTGCCCTTCAGGATATGGGGATTCAGATAGAATATAGTCACCATGAAGTCGCCCCCAGCCAGCATGAGATTGACATGCGGTATGACGAAGGCTTACGGATGGCAGATAAGACTATGACCCTCAGGATTGTGGTCAAAGAGATCGCCAGGCGGAACGGATTCTATGCCTCCTTCATGCCCAAGCCTATTTTTGGCGAAAACGGCAGCGGCATGCACACCCACCAGTCGCTCTTCCAGGGAGATAAGAATGCATTCTTCGATGCCAGCGATAAATATCATCTCTCTACCGCGGGCAAGTGTTACATAGCGGGTATCATGCGGCATGCCCGGGAGATGGCAGCAATTACCAATCAGTGGGTCAACTCTTATAAGCGGCTGGTACCAGGTTACGAAGCGCCGGTCTACGTCTCCTGGGCCCGGCGCAACCGCTCGGCCATGGTCAGGGTCCCCATGTACAAACCGGGCAAGGAAAAGGCCACGCGCATCGAGTTCCGCTCACCGGATCCGACCTGCAATCCATATCTGGCCTTTGCCGTAATGCTGGCGGCCGGGTTAAAAGGGATTGAAGGGAACTACACACTTCCGAACCCGGTGGAGGAAGATATCTATAAAATGGATGCGTCGGCACGAGAGCGGGCTGGCATCGACTCACTGCCGGGAAACCTTTTTGAAGCCATTCAGGAGGTAGAAAAGAGCGGGCTAGTACGTGAAACCATCGGGGATCACATCTTTAACAAGTTCATAGAAAACAAAAAGATCGAGTGGGATTGCTACCGGACCCATGTAAGCCAGTATGAGATGGGGAAATATCTGCCCACCATGTAAGGATTACACTTCAAACGGTCATAATTGGAGCTTTTCGGGCATGATCGCTATTTGGAAAATACTTCCGGGTCAATGGTCTGTCGTCGGTGGTCAGTTGTTTCTTGTAACGAACGATGAAGAAAGGATCAGATTATGAAGATCGCCCTGGCCCAGATTAATCCCACCATTGGAGACTTCGAACACAACATGGGAAAAATAATGAAGTTCATAGAAATGGCGAAGGGCCTATCCTGTGATCTGGTCGTGTTTTCTGAATTGGTGATCTCCGGGTATCCGCCAAGGGATCTTCTGGAAAAGAAAGACTTTGTTGCCGCAAACCTGAACCATTTCCGCAAACTGGTCGAGTCTGTCAGAGGAATCGGTGTTATCTGTGGGCTTGCAGATAAAAATCCAGGACAGGAGGGGAAGCCCCTCTATAACTCGGCTGTCCTTTTTGAAGAAGGCAAGGTGCTGTATCAGGTCCACAAGAGACTTCTTCCCGCCTACGACGTCTTTGACGAAACCAGATATTTTGAAGCAGGCACAGAATACCCGCCCTTTTTCTATAAGGGCTGCAACCTTGGACTGACTATCTGTGAAGATATTTGGAATGACAAGGATTTCTTTCCGAAGCGGCTTTACCCCATTGACCCGGTAGCCCGCATGATTGAAGACGGCGCCAATCTTATCATCAATGTCTCGGCTTCTCCCTACTATGTTGGAAAGAGGGAATTCAAATGGGACATGCTCGCCAATATTTCCAAGAAATACAACGTCTCTCTCCTCTACGTCAATCAGGTAGGCAGCAATGACAGTGTAATTTTCGATGGCCTCAGCACGGCCTTTGATTCAACAGGCCACATGGCGGCCCGGGCCCGTGACTTTGAAGAGGACATGGTTGTCTTTGATACCGAGACCCAAAAAGGAGAACTCCACCCGGTTACTGCTACTGATGCAGAATCGGTCCTGAAGGCGCTGATCATGGGTACCCGGGATTATGTCCGAAAGTGTGGCTTTGCCAGTGTTGTGGTGGGATTGAGCGGGGGTATTGATTCGGCCCTCACGGCCTGTATTGCCGTACGGGCCCTGGGAAGAGAGAACGTCACGGGCGTTTTCATGCCTTCCCAGTATACCTCTATAAAAAATTTTGAAGACACCAAAGAGCTGGCCGATAGTCTGGGGATTGAGCTTGTTCATGTGTCGATTGTAGGAATATTCCGGAGATTTCTCCAGGAGCTATCCCCGGTTTTCAAAGAAGATGTGGCTACGCAAGTTACCGGGCAGAATATCCAGGCCCGTATCCGGGGGACACTCCTCATGGCCCTTTCCAACCAGCTTGGCCACCTTGTTCTATCCACAGGCAATAAATCCGAACTGGCCGTGGGTTACTGCACTCTATACGGTGATATGAGTGGCGGGTTGGCCGTTATTTCGGATGTCCCCAAGACGATGGTTTATGAACTGGCTCGCCTGATCAACCAGAAGGAAGGGGTAATCCCCGCCAGAATCCTTCAAAAACCTCCATCGGCTGAGCTCAAGCCTGATCAGGTGGACCAGGATGATTTGCCGCCTTATGAAATTCTGGATGGGATATTAAAGGCCTATATTGAAGACAACAAGGAAGCAAAGGAGATCATGGACATGGGGTTTGACCCGGCCATAGTGAAGAAGACTATTTGCCGGGTTGATGACAACGAATATAAGCGACATCAGGCTCCCCCCGGGTTAAAGGTCACCACCAAGTCTTTCGGTTACGGAAGAAGATATCCCATAGCCCAGAGATACTCACCCCCATATGAATGACAAAGCGCTAGATTATTGAAGCTCCCCGTCCGCCGGGGCGGACGGGGAATCTCCGTATGTA
>CAYSYZ010000042.1:9345-15400 GCA_964435205.1 uncultured Desulfovibrionales bacterium | reverse complement strand
AGGGGGCGAAGCCCCGAGATATTGCTACGTTGCCGGCGTTCAAAAACGCTATAGCTGTGGACATGGCCCTGGGCTGTTCAACGAATACTGTCCTCCACGTACTGGCTATTGCCCATGAAGCCAAGATAAATCTTCCGCTTTCTCTTTTTAATGAAATCAGCAAAAAGACGCCACACCTGTGCAGCCTTAGCCCGGCCGGCCCCCATCATCTCCAGGACCTGGATGCGGCAGGCGGTATTCCCGCTATCATGGCGGAGTTGTGTGGAGCGGGGTTGATAGACACTAATGTCATGACCGTTACGGGCAAGAAGCTCGTCGACAACCTGAAAGGAAAAAGCATTCTTAATAAAGACGTAATAAGGTCCACAAAAGATGCTTACCATGCGGAGGGGGGCATTGCCATACTTTATGGCAACCTGGCCGCGGATGGGGCAGTAGTTAAGCAATCCGCCGTGGCTCCCGAGATGCTGGTGCACGAAGGGCCAGCCCGGGTCTTTGATTCAGAGGAAGAAGCAGTTTCCGCTATCTTGGGTGGCAGGATAAAGAAAGGCGATGTTATCGTTATCCGCTATGAGGGACCAAAGGGGGGGCCGGGCATGCGCGAGATGCTTACGCCGACTTCGGCCATAGTGGGAATGGGCCTGGGAAAAGACGTGGCCTTGATTACCGACGGGCGCTTCAGTGGCGGGACCCAAGGGGCGGCTATTGGTCATGTTTCACCAGAAGCGGCTGAGGGTGGAATGATAGCCTACGTTCGGGAGGGAGATCGTATCCAGATCGACATCCCCGGAAAGGCCCTAACTTTAAAAGTTGATGCGAAGGAACTGGCTAAACGAAAAAAAGGCTGGAAACCACCGGAACCCAAAATCAAAGAAGGCTACGCTTATCGATATGCCCAGTGGGTAACTTCCGGTAGTACAGGGGCCATCTTAAAGGACCGAGCATGAAAGAGGCCCTGCTTTATGCAAAGGAAAAAGACCAGAAGGTCCGGTGTAATCTTTGTAACCACCGGTGCCTCATCACCCCTGACAAACGCGGGATTTGCGGTGTCCGAGAAAATAGGGAGGGGACACTGTATACCCTTGTTTATGGGCAGATAATAGCGCGTCATGTGGATCCTATTGAAAAGAAACCCCTTTTTCATTTCCATCCCGGTTCCAGGTCTTACTCCATAGCGACAGTGGGGTGCAATTTCCACTGCCTTTTCTGTCAAAACTATGAGATATCCCAGATGCCAAAAGACGAGGGACGAATCATGGGGGAAGCCGTTCCTCCGGAAGAAGTGGTAGCTGCCGCTGAGAAGACGAAGTCCTTTTCCATTGCTTATACCTATACGGAGCCGACCATCTTTTTTGAATATGCCTACGATACGGCGAAGCTAGCCAACCTTAGAGGAATAAAGAATGTCTTCGTTTCCAATGGATACCTCAGTCACGAAGCTATCGAGACGATCCAACCCTACCTGCAGGCGGCAAATATCGATCTGAAGGCTTATAGCGAGAAATTTTACAGGGAAATCTGTGGAGCCAGGCTAAAACCGGTCCTTGAAAATCTCAAGCTGATGAAAAAACTGGGCATCTGGATTGAAATTACCACCCTTATTGTTCCGACGCTTAATGATTCTGAGAAGGAATTGCGTGGCATAGCTGATTTTATCCGGACAGAGTTAGGACCGGAGACACCCTGGCACGTTAGCCGGTTCTATCCAATGTACCGGCTGACCAGTATCCACTCCACGCCGGTCCAGACAGTGCTCAAAGCGCGAGAGATTGGCTTAAAGGCTGGACTCTATTATGTGTACTCCGGAAACATTCCGGGCGAAGGGGGGGAAAATACGTACTGCCCACACTGCGGCTCCCTTTTGATTGAACGCCTGGGCTTCACCCTGCTCCAGTACAAAGTCGTAGACAGCCGGTGCCCAAAATGTAGTGCTACTGTCCATGGGGTAGGCATGTGAATAAAGTGCTGAATGATATAGCCAGGTCGTTGCCATAAGGAAAAAGCTTGTTTTTGTCCATGGCATGGTTTAGTATGACTTAAATCTGTTTGCTGCAGGGAGCAAATAAGCTTATGGTCAAAGTGGTAAGTATTGGGAATAAAAGAAAACTTCAGCGGGGTCGTGACAGGCGGCTTGCAATCATCAAGGAAGAACTTCTGCGTTGTCACGGCATCGACCTGGAGCGCCTCCTGGCGGCTGAACCGGCAAAGGTCCTTACGGTCGATGAGTATGAAGACTTTGCGGAGCGCATCCTGGAAGTTATCGATGAATTCTGTGACGAGCACCCCCATCTAACCATACACGACATCTTCTACACCCTGGAAAACGTAAAGGATATCATTAAGGACAACTGCGGAGAGAGCGAAGTACACTGATTAATCTCGACTAATTTCCGAGATATTTCCTTATACCTGCCTCAAAAGGGGTCGGGGAAATACCGAACTCACCATAAAATGAGCGCTCGCTCCCAATATTCCCTTCAAGCAGCATAATAAGCTGGTCTCTGGTCAGCGGAAAATTTGCCAGATCTTCCAAAAGGTAAGCCATAGTTTTTAGTATCCAGACAGGGATGTGTATTTTTATGATTTGCTTTTGAAGCGTCCGGGCGATGATATCCAGGAAATCATTGAATTTCATGCGATCTCTCCCCGGCAATTGGAACACCCGTCCGATGGTCTTTTGCTCCTTAAGGGAGAACGTGAATGCCCGGGCAACCGTGTCTACGTCCACTGGTTGTATCTGATAATGGCCATCGCCGAACACCGGAACAAAAGGCGACTTCATTACCATCCGTGCGAAAAGATTAACGAAGTTGTCCCCTGGACCAAAGATGACCGAAGGTTGAAAAATAGTAAAAGGAAGTTTGCTCCGGCGGACATACTCCTCTGCCCTATACTTTGTTTGATGGTATCGTGAGCGAGCGCCCGGACTGGTGCCCAGGGAACTCATGTGTATGTAGCGCTTGGGGCCGGTGGCCAAGGTGGCGTTCACTATGTGAACGGTAGCCTGATAATGCAGCCTTTCAAAAGTAATACCTTTGCGCGGAAACTCACGTATGATTCCTATCAGATGAATTACAGCCTGGCAATCCTCTATGCCTTTAGTCAACTGGCTTTCTGCATCAAAGACGTCCCCCGGCCAGACCTCGATGTCCTGTAGCCTCTCCAATTTTTTTTCTGAGCCTGGCCGGACAAGGCAGCGCACCCGATAACCATCATTAACCAGGGTATTCACTAGGTGATTCCCAACGAATCCTGTTCCTCCCGTAACGAATACCCGCATCTTTTCCCTTTCTTCTTGTATGCCTATAGTAACTATAGCATAAATTTCGCGCCAGGATGTGATTTGGCTTGACGATCTTCGCAGGAAGTGCTTAAAAGTCTTGCAAAATTAATTTAAGGGAAGGGAATATCCTTGGAGGCAGGTAACTTAATAGAAAAAATCAAGGCTCACCCACGAATCGGTGCTGCCGGAATGATCCTTTGCCATAATGGCATTGTCCGCGCGACTTCACGTGCCGGGCAGAAGGTTTCGACAGTGGAAATAAGGGCGGATCGACAGAAGCTGGCACAAGTAGTGGAATTGATAAAGAAAAAGCCAGGCATAGTCGAATTTTTGGCCGAGGTAAAGGAAGGGCTATTTTCCGTAGGTGATGACGTGATGATTCTGGTCATCGCCGGCGATTTTCGGGAAAACGTGATCGCAGCCATGACCGAAGCGATAGATCTTATCAAAAAAGAGGTCGTAAGCAAAAAAGAGGGCCTGGCTGAATAGCTCCAGGACAAAACCGGGGCACGGGCGCCTTTGTCTAGGACAGCTTTTGGTTGATCAACGTGGCCACTTTTTCTCCAGAAAGTAGCATTCCGCCAAAGATGGGTCCCATGCGGTAGGAACCAAAGGTGGCATTCGCAGCCATACCGGCCACAAAAACTCCTGGAAAGGCTTCTTTCGTATTTTGCAGGGTATCCTCTTCGGCCAGGTCGGCCCACATTGATTTTTCGCCGACAACGCGGCCTGTTTCGGTAAGCAGTGTAGCCCCGACCTTACGCTCGATTACTTTCATAACCTCAGTAGCATGACCGGTAGCATCTACTACGAAACGTGCCTTTATAGCTAAAGGATCCACATGGAGACCGGCCATGTCTACGGCTGTCCAGTTTATCACTAGTCCGCAGACTTTATTCTCTCTTACCATGACGTCTTCCACGGTGATACAGTTAAAGACACGAGCCCCTGCCTGGCAGGCACGGGAACAAAGAGTGGTAACCGCCTGCACCGCATCAGCCGTGTAATAACCATCTCCGTAACTCACTGTATCTATCCCGAGTTCGTCAAGGAGACGTTTTCCTTGTTCCTGAACGACGATCTCGTTGAATAACATACCGCCGCCCCACATTCCACCGCCTACGCTCAATTTGCGTTCGAATATGGCCACCTTTCTCCCTGCTTTGGCCAGACGATAGGCGGCAAGCATCCCTGACGGTCCAGCGCCAACTATTGCCACATCCAGTTCAAGGCAGGAAGAAAGTTTTTCAAAGTATCGATTCAATATAGCCTTAGTAATAGTGGCTTCATCTAATGGCATATTAACCCCCTTCAAAAAACAAAACCAATTCCGGAGGAAATTGGTAAAGTTACCCTCACTCAAGGTTGTTTCTGTTTGGATAAAGCAGAAGTTTCTTAACAGGATTCATTAATTGTGTCAAATTTAATTTAGGTTTATTAATTACGTGCTAAAATTCAGCCCTTAACATCTAACGGAGGTGGTGGCTATGGAGAAAGTACGCAAGTATCCTATTGCATTATTCATTATCGTTTTTTTTGTGGCCGGTTTTTTCATTGAGACCGCTTTGTCTGCTGAATATAAGACGGCTGAGGACTTTGTCAAGGCAGCCAGAGCGGAGATCAAGGAGATTTCTGTGGCCGAGGCACGTAATATGATGGAAAGTGAGCCCCTTATAATCCTGGATGTAAGGGAGGAACGTGAATTTAAGAGAGGCCATATACCAGGGGCTATCCATATATCACGCGGGATACTGGAATTTAAAGTGACAGAGGAAATACCGGACCGCAACACTGCGGTTCTGGTCTATTGCCAGACCGGTGGTCGAGCAGCCCTTGCTGCATATACTTTAAAGCAGATGGGCTATGAAAATGTGACAAGCATGGCGGGCGGTTGGGATGAGTGGTGCAATGCTGGCTATTTCCTTGAAAAACCGTGAGTGCATGCGAAAACCTAGCGCTGTCTTTATTTTCCCCTGTGGTCGGATTTTGACCTGATTCACCTTGACAAGTGAGTCCTACTCAGTAATATAGGACAAGATCGTTGTTCGATAACGATTGCTATTTGAAATGTTAAAAAACGCAATCCCAGGGTATCACGAAAGCTTGATGCGCAAGGCCCTTGAGGCTGCCTGCAAGGCCAGAGACGCGGGAGAAGTCCCGGTAGGGGCCGTTCTGGTTGGGGAAGACGGCGAAATTTTAGGGCTGGGTTATAACCAGGTCATCACGTTAAATGACCCTACGGCCCACGCTGAAATACTGGCTCTCCGTCGGGCGGCTGGGAGCCGTGCCAACTACAGGTTGCCGGGAACAATTCTTTACGTTACTATCGAGCCCTGTTTGATGTGTGCCGGTGCTATCTTACAGGCACGTGTCCACAGATTGATCTTTGGCGCCTTCGATCCGAAGGGAGGGGCATTTGGTTCGCTGTACGATCTGGCCAAAGACTACAGACTAAACCATCGCATCGAGGTCGTTTCCGGCATCTTGGCCAGTGAGTCCCAGTCCATGCTGCAGGCTTTTTTCCAGCAAAAGCGGTCGGAGGAGAGGTACCGAAGTGGCCGTAACGGGGTCGACTCGAAATCGACTTAGGGGCTAATTCCCCCTACGTGGGTTCGAATCCCACCCTCTCCGCCAGAAATTGGGAAGTATTAAGTCCGGCAAGACTTCGTGGAGATACCGTGGGGTAGGTTTGGAGCGGCGAAAATTGCGGAGAGATGTCCGAGTGGCCGAAGGAGCACGACTGGAAATCGTGTGTTCCGCCAAAAGCGGAAC
>CAYSYZ010000042.1:2128-9335 GCA_964435205.1 uncultured Desulfovibrionales bacterium | reverse complement strand
AATCCCACTCTCTCCGCCATACTTGTTTTTGGTAATTTCAATTTTGTTATTGGAAATAAATGATTTGATAGCCGGGTCCTGCGCAACAAAAACTTGCGAAGCCCGCCAGGTCCGGAAGGAAGCAACGGTAGTAAGACCTTTTGTGTGCCGCAGGGGTGCCTGGCTATCATTAATTTTGAAAAAGGGCGACGAAATATGGGTTACCTTGTCTTAGCCAGAAAATGGCGTCCCCAGAGTTTTGGTGAGGTCATTGACCAGGGACCTGTTGTGCAGGCCTTGCAAAACGCCGTCCGTTACGGGCGAGTGGCCCATGCCTTCCTCTTTGCGGGGGCACGCGGGGTGGGCAAGACCTCGGTAGCGCGCATTCTAGCCAAGGCCTTAGATTGTGAAAAGGGTCCTACGGAGACGCCTTGTAACCAGTGTTCTATCTGCCGGGAGATTACAAATGGTTCAGCTGTAGATATTTACGAGATAGACGGCGCTTCCAACCGCGGTATAGATGAAATCCGCGAATTAAGGGAGAACGTCCGTTACCTTCCCGCCAAATGCCGATATAAGATTTACATTATCGACGAAGTTCACATGCTTACCCAGGAGGCCTTCAATGCACTTCTCAAGACTTTAGAGGAGCCACCCGCTCATGTAATCTTTATCTTCGCCACTACTGAACCACACAAGATTCCGATCACCATTCTTTCGCGCTGTCAGCGATACGATTTTAAGCGTCTTTCCCTGCAGGCTATGACAGACCACCTCAAGGCGATTGTCGAGCAGGAAGGTATAAATTTAAGCGAGGGGTGTTTGCGTTTTATTGCCCGGGAGGCGGAAGGCAGTATGCGGGATGCCTTGAGTCTCCTGGATCGAATTATATCTTACGGTGAGGAAGAGGTTACGGATGAGGGGATAGCCTCCATCTTCGGTTTAACAGATCATAGACTGATTATGGAAATAACTCGGGCACTTTTTGAACACGATCTTGAAACGACTTTAAGGATAATAGACCGGGTCTATGCCCAAGGGCATGACATAAAACGCTTCTATGGCGATCTTGTGGAGACCATCCGCAACCTGATTATTCTCAGGACATGTCAAGCTCCGGACCAACTGATTAATGTTACCGAAGACGAAAAGAAAGAACTGGACAGACTGGGACAGGCAAGGAGTGTTGAAACTATTTATCAGTATCTTCAGCTCCTGCTACGGGGGTGGGATGAACTGAGAAGGTCTTTACAGCCCAAGTTGACTCTTGAAATGATCTTGATGCGAGCCAGCCTGCTGAAGGATATTGTTCCCGTTGAAAAGATTCTGGAAAAACTTTCGACACTTGAAGTTTGTCCTGATGACCGCTTGTTACAGGACCACCGTCAGGCTACGGCTTACTGCGAGCAAACAGATAGGGAATCGGATGGTAAGTTTCTTACGGTAAAAGAATGTGAGGTCAGCCCGGTGGCCGCTGGGTCTGAGGACAGGGAGGCCTTTCTGAATTTCGTTAAAAGCAGGAACCTTCCCTTGGCGTCGATTGTACAGCAGTGCCAGGAGTTGACCGTGAAAAATGACACGCTAGAAATCGCATTTGCCGATTCCTCCCTGTCTGAACTCCTGGAAGATTCTCTTCATAAGGCACGACTACAGGATATCTGCAGGGAATACTACAAGCGAGACTTAAGAATAAACATCGTTTCAGAATCAGCTACTTCCTCTGACCGTAAGATGGTGCAGGAGACGGATTATTTGCGTACAGCGCAGGAAGAGATCTTGCGGCACCCGATGGTTCAAGAGGCTATAAGCATCTTCGAAGGGCATATTGAAGAAATCAAGGTCGAGAAAAACTAAGAATTTTTTCTAAGGAGATGGCCGTGAAGGATCTGGGAGGATTGGTAAAGCAGGCTCAAAAGTTGCAGGCTAAGATGGCCAAACTGCAAGAGGAACTGGCGAACAGGACTGTTGAGACCTCTGCTGGTGGCGGGATGGTCACCGTGGTAGCCAACGGTCGGCAGGAGATATTGTCAATAAAGATAGAGCGGGAAGTAGTAAATCCTGATGATATAGATATGCTACAAGATTTGATCTTGGCCGCCGTAAATGATGCCTTGAAGAAATCTCAGCAAATGATGCAAGAAGAGATGGCCCAAGTGGCTGGTGGTCTAAAGATTCCCGGGCTCATGTAAAATGTCAGTTTTTCCCCCTGCTCTTGTACGCCTCATCAAAAACCTTGGTAACTTACCGGGTATTGGAGAGAAAACGGCGACGCGTCTTGCCTTGTCTATTTTGCGCTGGCCTGATTCAAGGGCCAAGGATCTGGCGCGAAGTATTGAGGAAGTCAAGGAAAAGATACGATTCTGCTCTACCTGTTTTAGTTTTGCTGAGACCGATCCCTGTGCCATCTGTGCAGATGCCAAAAGGAATTCCGACGTGATCTGTGTGGTTGAAGATCCAGGGGATATGGCGGCTATAGAAAAATCGGGTGGTTTTAGGGGACGTTATCATGTCCTACACGGTGTCATTTCACCGATGGATGGGATTGGGCCGGATGAGATCAAATTAAAAGAGCTCCTTTCGCGTGTAAAAGAAGGTTGCCAGGTAAGGGAGGTAATCTTAGCTACCAGCCCGACTGTGGCTGGCGACGCAACGGCAGCTTACCTGTTCGAATTGCTCAGAGATAAAGATGTCACTGTGACCCGTATTGCTTGCGGAGTTCCCATGGGTATCGATCTCAAATATAATGACGAGATGACCCTTAAGCGGGCGATTGAAGCCAGGGCAAGAGCGTAAATTTGCAAAGTTTGTTCATTTAATAACAAGCTAAAAGGCTTGACAAAAAAAGTGGTGCATGCTACGCAAACCCTCACCGCAGTTTACGCTGCTCGCAGAGATGAATAATAAATAATAATAAATCGCTACGTAGAATGAAGTAGACTCGGCAGAGGAGAACCAAATCATGATTGAAATCAGAATTCATGGTAGAGGTGGTCAGGGAGCAGTTACTTCGGCCGAACTGGTGGCTATTGCGGCTATCGAGGATGGGAAGTATGCTCAGGCCTTTCCAAGTTTCGGTCCAGAGCGCCGCGGGGCACCAGTAGCGGCGTTCATCAGGGTAAACGACAAGCCCATTAGAATGCGGGAAAAAGTCTATGAACCAGGCGTGGTCATGGTTCTCGACCCCAGCATCATCAAGATTGTGAATGTTACAGCCGGTCTGAAAGATGGCGGGACGATACTTATAAATACCTCCAAGACGCCAGATGAAATGGCTAACTTACTGAACGTCAGGGCCAAAATTGCCACGGTTGATGCTACCAAGGTAGCGTTGGAGAGCATGGGTGTCCCGATAACCAATACCACAATGCTCGGGGCCTTACTGAAGGCTACCGGTATAGTAAGTAAAGAGGCTCTGGAAAAGGCCATCGAAAAACGTTTTGGTCGCATCGCGGAAAAAAACAAAACGGCCTTCAACAGGGCTCTAGCTGAAACCACTGTAAAGGAGTTGTAATATGGCAAGAGTAGATGCCCTCATGGGTTGGAAGAAGCTCGACCTGGGATGTGTTATTCGGCAGCCCGGCAATTCTCGCAGCTTCAAAACGGGTGATTGGCGGTCTCAACGGCCGGTCGTCGATAGGGACAAATGTATCAAGTGTGGGTTGTGTTGGATTTATTGCCCGGACATGGCTATGGCCCCGGTAGAGGATGGCTATTATGAAGTCAACTTGGATTACTGCAAGGGTTGTGGAATCTGTGCTAAAGAATGTCCCAAGAGCGCCATCAGCATGGTTTTAGAGGAGGATTAATTATATGGCAAAACGCGTTGGAATGGAGGTTTCCATAGCCGCCAGTGAGGCCGTCAAATTGGCGGATGTCGATGTTATTGCTGCTTATCCTATCACTCCGCAGACCCATATTGTGGAACATCTTTCTGAAGTGGTCGCCGACGGAGAGCTCGATGCCGCCTTTGTCCCTGTAGAATCCGAACATTCAGCTATAAGCTGTTGTCTTGGTTCTTCAGCCGCCGGTGCCCGGACCTTCACGGCCACAAGTTCACAGGGTCTTGCCCTGATGCACGAGATTCTATTCATTGCACCTGCGCTAAGGCTACCTATCGTTATGGTAGTAGCTAACCGCGCACTTTCAGGTCCAATTAATATATGGAATGACCATAGTGATATCATGGCCGAGCAAGACATAGCCTGGATACAGACATTTGCTGAGAACGGACAGGAGGTTTTCGACCTGGTCCTGCATGCATTCCGTGTGGCTGAACATCCTAAAGTATTGTTACCGGTGATTGTCAATATGGATGGCTTCACGTTAAGCCATGTCATCGAACCTATTGAACTTCTGGACAAGGCCGACGTAGATAAATATCTTCCTCCATACAAGCCAAGGGTGCGTTTGGACACGAGAAGGCCGGTGTCCATGGGTCTGGTAGGAGTTCCTGAGATATATACTGAAGCCAAGAAAGCTACGGATGAGGCACTCATAAATTCTAAAAAGTTTATTATTTCGGCGTGGAAGGAATTTGGAGATCTCTTCGGGCGCTACTATAATCCTGTGGAATCATATAAGACAGAAGGCGCGGAACTGATTCTAGTTACCATGGGAAGTATCTCTGAAACAGCCATGACCGCCATTAATAAGATGCGCGAGAAGGGACTGCCTGTCGGGCTGGTACGTTTCCGTCTCTGGAAGCCTTTCCCCATTCCTGAGTTTAGAAAGGCCATCGCTGGTGCCCGAACACTGGCTGTTGTGGACCGCGCCTTATCTCCCGGTGGGGCCTGCGGACCGGTAGCAGAAGAGATCAGGGCTGCCCTCTACGGCGAACGCGGTCGTCCCAAGGTCTTTGACTTTGTTGCCGGACTGGGCGGGCGCGATGTCACCGTGGAGAATTTCGAAGAGATAGTTTCGAAGGCCTTTACCTATAGCAAAAAGAGACCGAGGCAACTTTACGAGATGATCGGAGTGAGGGAAATATGATTGAAGAGCTTGAAAAATTTAAGGGTTTTTCGGCGAAGAAGCTACCTTTAGCAGATCCTGTGGCCCCCGGGCATAGGGCATGCCAGGGTTGTGGAGAGGTACTGGCGCTTAAACTGGCGATGAAGGCTATCGGCATGAACAGTATTGTAGTGAGCGCAACGGGTTGCATGGAGATTATCACTTCAACCTTTCCGCAAACGGCCTGGAATGTGCCGTGGTTGCATGTAGCATTTGAGAATGCCGCAGCGGTAGCCTCCGGTACCGAGGCAGCCCTAAAAGTACTTATGCGTAAAGGTAAGATCCCCAAAAAGCACATCGATGTTGTGGCTATAGGTGGGGACGGAGCAACAGCAGACATTGGTCTGCAGGCATTGTCCGGCGCTATGGAAAGAGGCCACGACTTTGTTTACATTTGCCTTGACAATGAGGCCTACATGAATACCGGTGTTCAGCGTTCTAGTTCTACACCCTACGGCGCTATGACTACCACTTCTCCTCCCGGGAAAAAAAGCATCGGACAAACAACGAAGAAAAAGAACGTTCCGGCGATTGCTGTTGCTCATAATATTCCCTATGTGGCTACTGCCTCTCCAGCATATTTCCTGGATCTGATGAATAAAGCCAAAAAAGCAGCCCTGGTCAAGGGACCTGCTTACCTCCACATCTACTCAGCGTGCCCCACGGGATGGAGACATGGGGGAGACTTGGCTATCGAGATCAGCAGGCTGGCTGTAGAAACAAAGGTCTTTCCTCTTTATGAAGTCATTGAAGGCAAATACATAATCAACCGGAAGATTGTAAAACCGAAACCGGTATCAGAGTATCTGAAGAAGCAAGGTCGGTTTCGTCACCTAACCGAAGATGTTATTGCCGAGATCCAGAAACAGGTCGACGAAGAGTATGATAAACTATTAAGGCTGTCCGGTGAATCGGCCTAAATTAACCCGGATTTCGCTAATATTTAGAAAGGTGCGGCAAAAGCTGCGCCTTTCTTTTTAGATGGTCTTTAAATCTCGGTAAAACCTTTCCTTTTTCAGATGCTGATGCTAATATCCATATAAGCGCTTACAGGATTAGAGGAAGAGGAAAATGGCGATTTCGGCTGATATGGAGCTTGTTAGAAAACGCGTCCAGGAAAAAAAAGAGGATTATGCGCGCTATAGCTTTTCGGAGACACAGAGTAACGCCTTAAAAACATTCTTTGACCTTGCCCAGGAGTACGATACCTTACAGAATCTCTATCGTGTCTGCGTTATAGTGCCGAAAGAGTATTTTAACCTCGAAACCAAACTCTACCTGGTTGGCCCGTCAAATAACCTGACTCTGGTTGGCACCAGCACAAAGGATCTCCATCTTGACGATTCTGACTTTAATGCCGCTGTTCATTTAGAAAACCAGGCCTATCAGGCCAACGATTCTTATGTCTTTCCTATCAAAGGTAACCGTCTATTGGTGGAGAGATTGCCATTCTACGCCAAGGACGAGCTTATCGGGATGTTTGAAGTTTATCCATCGGCGAGACTGGGAGACAAAGATAAGTTTTTCTTTCAAAAATATGCAAATCGTATCGGGTATAACATCAATGCAAAGATTGTCTGGCAGCAAAATATCGACCACATTAAATTTATAAATAGTCTGGTAGCAGATATTGAACACAACGTCATTACGCCCAATATTTACTACAAGTTATTTTTCAGAAAACTCCAAAAAAAAATAGACCAATGTCGGACAATTGAAAAAAAATTAGGTGAGACCTTCTCCCACCTTTCAGTTGAAAATCGAGACAACCTGAATAAGATCTTGGGTGAGCTTACTGGACTGACAGCACAAATGGGTGAGGACTATGAGCAGGTCTACCACCATTACAAGAACACAAGCCTCTTTTTAGAAACCTTATTCCGGCGGGGGCATTTCGAGCGTGGGCAATGGGTCCTGCGTAAAAGGCGCATCAATTTTAGCAGGGACATTATAGCAGTCCAGTTGGGGCGCTATCAGAAACAACTACAAGATAGAGGAATTGAGATCGACGGACGCATGGGCGGCATACCGGACGAGGATATTGAGCTCAACGTCGACTTGGGTCTGATCGCACAGGTTTATGCCAATCTGTTTTCAAACGCCGTAAAATACACCCGAGGGGTAACTACTGCGGATGGTAGCCAGGTGAAACGCCTGGCTTTCGGTCGTGAAAGATGTGATGATCATTTCGGCAAAGGCAAACCAGGGCTTAAGTTCAACG
>CAYSYZ010000042.1:882-2118 GCA_964435205.1 uncultured Desulfovibrionales bacterium | reverse complement strand
TGTTCACAACCGGTCCACACCTCTCACCGGAAGACGCTGCGCGCATTTTCGACGAAGGCTACCGGGGCGCTAACGCTGTCGGCCAACCCGGCACGGGACACGGCCTGCATTTTATCAAGAGTGTTGTTGAAGTGCATGGCGGTGTGGTGGGCTATGATCCAGTTACCGATGGAAACAATTTCTATTTTCTCCTTCCCTGCCAAACAACCAACAAGAGATGATCCCGTTACGAGATAATATCCCTTCCCGCAGTTTGCCTTTGGTCAATACTTCCATAATAATTATAAACTGCCTGGTTTTCATTTATGAACTTTCCCTCGGGCCTTTTATAGAAGAATTCATTTTGTATTATGGATTTACACCGGCGGTATATCGATACCTGTCTGAAGTTGCCCCGGCGAACATTCCCTTGCGCGCCTATCCAGTCTTTACTTCTATGTTTTTGCACGGCGGCTGGGTGCACCTTATCTCCAACATGTGGATATTGTGGATATTTGGAGACAACGTCGAAGACCGTATGGGGCATGTTCGGTACATCTTTTTTTATTTTGCCTGTGGAATAGCTGCAGCCCTGACTCAATTCTGGGTTAATCCGCATGCTAAGATACCCATGGTTGGAGCGAGTGGTGCCATTGCTGGCGTTATGGGTGCTTACTTCTGCCTGTATCCGCATGCGCGTATCTTGACCCTTATTCCCATCTTTTTCTTTTTTCAGATAGTAGAAATTCCAGCCTTCTTTTTTCTCGCTTTTTGGTTTATTATGCAGTTCTTCAGTGGCAGTTTGGCTGTTACAACCCATGCCGTTGCTGGGGGTGTGGCTTGGTTTGCACATATCGGCGGGTTTGTTGCCGGCGCCACACTAATCTGGATTTTCAAGAAGCGTTACCGATAGTCTCAGGAAAAGAAGTTAGAACATGAATTTTTTCCCGCAAGGAAGAAGTACGGTCAGTGGCAGGTGTTCTTCCATTGACTACGAAAAAGTCCTGAATCCTCAACAGCTAGAGGCTGTGCTTACACTTGCCGGCCCTATCTTGGTCATAGCTGGTGCTGGCAGTGGTAAGACTCGTACACTGGTCTACAAGGTAGCCAGATTAGTCGAAAACGGCATCCCGCCTGAATCCATTCTACTTCTGACTTTTACCTGCAAAGCTGCACGCGAGATGCTGCAGCGGGCAAGTCTTATTTCAGAATCCTGTCGGCGGGTCGTTGGCGGGACCTTCCACTTTTTAGCTAATA
>CAYSYZ010000042.1:0-872 GCA_964435205.1 uncultured Desulfovibrionales bacterium | reverse complement strand
TGAAAAAAACAAACGTTTCCCAAAGAAGGGTGCGATTGTCGAGATATTCAGTAAATCAGCGAATAAGTCTGTGACCATAGACCAGGTTTTAGAAGAAGAATTCCCCCATTTTATCGATCATGGCGACGCTCTTAAGAAATTGCTGCTTCTATACACGGATTACAAGAATAGCCACCATCTCATGGATTTTGACGACCTTCTTATTAAATGGAAAAACCTCCTGGAAGAGTGGAGTGATATACGCGAACTGGTTTCCCGGCGATTCCAGTATATCATGGTAGATGAATACCAGGATACCAACAGTGTTCAGGCCGATACCGTTCGACTTATGGCCGCTACACATGACAACGTCATGGTGGTAGGCGATGACTCACAATCGATCTATTCCTTCCGGGGAGCCAACTTCAAAAATATCATGAATTTTCCGAACCAATTTCCGGGGACCCGCATTATTAAGTTAGAAGAAAACTATCGCAGCACACAACAAATATTATCCTTGGCCAATTCTCTTATTACCCAGGCCAAGGAAAAGTACACTAAGTGCCTTTTTACACGTCGACCAGACGGGGCACGAGCAAGCCTTGTTCCGGTCGAGGACGAGAATGCCCAATCACGCTTTGTGTGTAAGAAAATATTGTCTCTGAGGGAAAGCGGTGTTCCGCTGTCTGACATAACCATTCTTTTTCGAGCCAGTTTTCATTCTTTCGATCTGGAACTTGAACTCACCAAGATGGGCATTCCCTTTGTTAAATATGGGGGCCTGAAGCTCATGGAAACGGCCCATATCAAAGACATACTGGCGCACTTCCGCGTTGTCGTGAACCCGGCTGACCTGCTGAGCTGGCATCGTATTCTGCTCTTGGTAGACAACA
>CAYSYZ010000041.1:10521-15437 GCA_964435205.1 uncultured Desulfovibrionales bacterium | reverse complement strand
TCGGAGGAGGACTTTCACCTCCCAAATCGCGCCTGCTCCCAGGCGCACTCATTCCTGCGAAAGCAGGAATCCAGGGTTTCCTGTGCAAACAGGAATCCTTTTCCTTTTAATAGTTCCCTGCCTTCGCAGGGACGGTGTCTGGATTCCCGTTTTCACGGGAATGACAGAAAAAACAGCTAAACAGTTACCAAGTCTACGGTTACAAAGCTTATTCATAACTCATCCAGCAAGGACTATTCTCCCAAGATTTCTCAATGCATCTATCCCTTTTACTTCGTGAGGCTCAAGGGGGATAACGGTTATTCTTAAATCACCAAATCTCTTTCTAATCTCTCTGACATATTTATCCTGCCCTTCTCTCCTCTGCTGACAAAAACGGCAGCCGACCTGCTCCGGGATAACATTATTGATTACCAACTGCTTTACCTTCATCCCGTAATGATCCAGATCCCCTATCAGCCTTTCCGTCTCTTTAATCGCCATATCTTCTGGTATGGTCACGACAATAAATTCACACCTGTTTTGATCCTTTAGAAGACCTTCGATCTTTTTAACTGTCTTTTTCATACTCACAAGGAAATCATCAGCGCTATCAGGCTTATATTTTCCAGCAAAACTCGTAACCATATATCTGTATTTCCATCTCATCTTTGCCAAAACCTTTATCCAGTCATCTAAAAGCTCCGGAAAGGTCAAAAGCCTCAGGGCATGGCCTGTTGGTGCTGTATCTATTATGTATTTGTCAAATTTCTCCTCTTCAATCAAGTCTACAATCGTCTTAAATCCCATCACCTCATCTATCCCCGGTATAGGCAGAGCAAGTATGGAATCTATATCTTCCTTGTCTAAATAAGTACTCGTATCAAAAAGCCTCCTTAACTCAGCATCATATTCTATCTTGAACTTTGATAATGCCTTCTCTGCGCTTATCTCTATGGCACTCAAATTCTTTACACCTTTTATTTGCCTTATCTCGTCTCCTATCTCCGTGCCCACACTATCAGATAAAGAATGGGCTGGATCAGTAGAGATAAGCAGGGTGTTCTTATTGTTATTGGCTAAATACAGTGCGGCGGTTGCGGCGCAGGTAGTCTTTCCTACCCCTCCTTTTCCGCCGAATAAGATCAACTTTAATGATGGTTCTAAGAGCCCGGTTAAAGCCATTGTATCCGTTCACCGTTGTCCGTAAAAACAGTAACCACTTAGGTTCAAAGTTCCAGGTTCACGGTCATCTACCTTGCGTTTTTCATATTCTTGGAGACAGTTGATGAATCCGCTAACCGCAGCACGTCTTTTTTGTGGCCTGCTCTAGACATCTTTGAATTCTCCGGGCAACACGTACTCCCATGCCTCACTATCTTCAAACCGTCCAATCTTTATTGCTCTTTAACCTTTAACCGTGAACTATGAACCAAATCGGTGAACGGTCCACGGTTACTCACTTCTTAATTCTTACTTCTAAGATACCATTCTTATAAGTATAAGACAGTGCTTCCTTCTTGGACTGTGCTGGTAGAAGGACCTCTTTACGATACTTCCTATTCTTGCCCGCTGCTGAGATTTCTAATATATCCCCCTTTAAATCTACTGATATACCCTCTTCACTAACCCCGGGGATCTCGGCTATTACCAGGATCTCGTCTTTCTCATCAAAAACATCGGTTAATGGCTCTCTTTCTTCGTCTACCACAGGTCCTTTAGGGGTCTTTTTGATATTGCCAAACGTCTCAACAATGGGTTTGCCTCCGACTGCTGTCTTTATTGAAAAACCGTAAACCCCTTTCATACCTTCCTTAAGATCGCTTAAGTCAATCTTACCTTCCTTCCTGATCTCGCCGCCTGCCTCTTTCACTTCTGCGGCCAAGTCCAACAATTTCTCAACCCCTTTGAATAAACCTCCCAGGCTTAACTTGCCTATTCCAAAATCGATATCCAAACCTTCCTCTTCCTTTTTACCCTTCTTCTCCACCATCATATCCCCCTGTATTTATTTATGTTTCCGTTAACTTGAGCAACAAATGGTGTAGAATGTATTAATAGGTTATAGCCATTGTCTTAAACGGCCTTGTAGGTATACTTCTATAAGTTTTGATCTCCTGCTCTTCCTGCACTTCTTCTTGTAATCTTTCAATCCGCTTGTTGATACCATTTAATTGTCTATGGGCTGCGCTTCTTCTTTTATCTAATGCAAAAATCTCTTTCTCTAGTTTATCCTTTTCTCTTCTGAGCATATACAACTCTAAATAGCTTGACCTTTGGACCTTTGGGATAGACCGCGCACCTACAGAATGTATACTTTTTATATCTCTAATGCCCGGCATTTGCTGTATTCCTCTCATTTAACACACCTCTTTCTTCGTTTAGTAATAGGTACTTTCATTGCCTTGTTAGTTCTTAACCTTTCGCCTGGTTAACATCGAGTTCCTTAAGTATGCTTTTCAACCAGTTCCTTAACTATCTCTTTTACTTTGGTTTGATTCGTCTTAGAGCCGACCCTGCTTGTCTCGGAAGCCAATATGTCCTGACACGTCTGCATAAAGGCACCATTGGCTTTAGCAGGGGTAGTATTCTGAACCTTGAGGGTCTTAGCAATCATAATGCATCCTCGAATGGTAGGAGAAAATTCGCACTTTCCGCATTCCCTTAGGCCTCTTACAATATTGACTATCTTCTCAGAGTCCCTTTTAGAAAGTCTAGACTTCTTCTGAGTTATTGCAACCTCGGTCTCATAATCAAAGTGATCCAGATCCATGGTTATCATCCGATCACGGAGGGCATCCTGACTCCTGTAAACTCCTGCGTATTCCTCCGGGTTGCTTGTAAATATCGCTGTAAAATCCGGGTGAACCCTTAGGTATGGTTCTTCACCTCTTCCTACAGGCAAATCCATCATCTTTTCGCTCAAGATAGGAAGCAGAATATTGTTTGCCTCTGGCCTTGAACGCGTAAACTCATCATATATTAAGGTGAATCCATATTTACAGGCAATGGTTAATCGGTTATCTACCCAGCGTTTAACCATATCCTCTTCTAATTTCAAGACCCGAGAGACAAAACGGTCAACTACCTTTTTAAATCTATAGCCGTATTCCCCACCAACTAAGTTAGAAGTGGTAAACTCCTCGTCTCCATGAATCATTACTACCGGACGTCCTTTCTTACTCGCAACATGCATAGCCATGGTAGTTTTGCCGGCACCTGAGACTCCCCTGAAATGGACGGGAAAACCAGCCTTAATATAAGAAAGTGCCCTATTAGTAATATCTCTTACATACTTTGTTTCCACAAAATCAGGCAGAGGGGTTGGTTCTAATACTGTACTCATCTCATCAATCATCTTGCATCACCTCTCTTAATTGTTAATGACCTAACCCGGATCCGCCGAAGGCGGAGAAATCCGAAACAAATTCGAATGACCGAAAACGGTCGATACACCCTTAGGTTAGGGGAACTTTGTCTTCTTACTTCTCAAAGTCTCATTCATCTTATTCCAGATTTTGCTTGCTTCAGCCAAATCTGCCCTTACTTCTCTTTCCTTTTTCCTGAAGTCTTCTCTCAGGGCGTTGACATTTCTAATCAGATCTTCTCTATCTTCTCGCAGGCTTTTTTTCAGGTCTTCGCTCATCTCTTCGTGACATTTCTTCGAGTCGGCCAAAAACTTCCTTGTATTGTCTCGAATGGCCTCAGCCTGCTCTTTGAGTTGTTTGATACGACTCTTTCTACTTTCGTGACCTGTTAGAATGTCTTCGGAGAGAGTTTTCATCCCACTTGCTACATTATCCATAACTCTCAACCTCCCTTTTGAATAACCCCTTTACCTCCACATCTAATACAGGGAAGACCACTGTCTATTGTCTGTCCGGCACCTTTACACTTAAGGCACTTTTCACTGGCGCCTCTTACAGTGACCATCCCTTTGCCATTACATACGGAACATGTAACCCGACCATTATGAGGATAGACGCCGGTTCCTTTGCAGAAGGCACACTCGATCGCGGGCTCTACAACCTTAACCTTACCTGTGCCGCTGCAAACCTGGCAGGTAGCAAGTCTGGAGAGAAGTTCAAAGGGGTCTACTCCTTTCCCTTTGCAGAAGGCACATTCTATCTCTTTCATGTTCTCCATTTTCAACCTACCGCAACATGTCATTCCGTTCCTGAATCAAGTTCAGGACAGGGCTTGACGGAGCCTGCCCCGTACTTGATACGGGGGAATCCAGGGTTTTAACCCCGTACTTGATACGGGGCTGGATTCCTGCTTCCGCAGGAATGACATATAAAAACTACCTTTGTTATTGAACAGCTTCATTGATCCTCCTTCCATTCCTTCTAAAGTGGAAAATATAGATTTTCCTCTTTCCTGACCTTACCTTCCTCTAATAGTCTCTTGGCTATTACACCCAATCTCGTCCTGGCGACCCCGAGGGGCTCTTCCATATCACTAACTCTCACTCCTACTGGATGGCTGTTAATAAATTCCAGTACCCTCTCTTCCAACCCCATCTCAGGAGGCCCTTCCTCTTCCTCCTCCTCTTCAACTGCCTCTTCAATTGCCTCTTCTACAGGTCTTACCTTCACCTCTGCCTTCACTTTGGGTTTAAGACCTCTTTTTTTCCCCAGCGTAGCAGTCATACCTTGCCAGGCTGCACTCGCCTTCTTCATATCCGAGCTGTATTCACCTAAGAGTTTCTTGGTACCACTGACGATACCTGAGACATATTTAGCCAGATCCTTCTTAAGTTCCTCGCTCATATCAGCGTGGGCATCATGAAACTCTTTTAGCTTGTTCTTAATGTAGGTTTCAATCTCTTCTACTTCTTTAGCAAGTTTGTCTTTAAGTTCTTTTGACATCTCGCCACGTTCCCTCTGAAAAGCATTCAACATTGAACCGACATCTTTGGCTTGATTATTCAGATA
>CAYSYZ010000041.1:950-10511 GCA_964435205.1 uncultured Desulfovibrionales bacterium | reverse complement strand
GTTCCTTACCCATCTTCTTCCTGTCAGATGCAAACCCTTTTAAGGTTTTGTGGGTATCAGCCGCTAAATTATCGAGCGTTTTTATCCTTACATCATAGGAAGTAACAATGTTCCTTGTAATTCCTTTCATATCATCAGCTATTCCCATTTTTATACCCCCCTTTTCTTTTTCCACACCTTTTTAAAATTACTCAGCATACTACGGACCTCTTCCCTTCTTTCTTCCTGGCGAGTCATCCGCTCTTGATGCTGGGACTTGAACGCCTTAAGCATTAATTTGAGATCCCTTATGCGGAGATCCCTTCCTTTGGCCAAAAGTTCTTTAAGCCTTTTTGACATCTCCTGTTGCTCTTTTTGAAACTCTTTTAACTTAGAAGTAACCTCGTTTTTTCTCTCATCCTGCCTGGCAAAGGTTCCATTCATCAACGCCTGGAATTCTTTGACCCTCCCAGCCTCAGCGCTGGCAAGGGCATCTTTGACCTTAGTCAAATTATCTCTTAAAGTCTTTGCCACCTCTTTCTGTTCATTAAGGTAACCCTTTAACAGGTTCCTTACTTCCCTTTCCCTCGCATCTTGAGTTGAAAGGATATCCCGCATCATATGGTCAAAATCTTTCTTTCTTAGAGACTCTTTTTTGGCAAGACTTTCGCGTAGTTCAGCATTAACCTTTTCTCTTTCTTCTTTCGTATCAAGAAAGGAATCTTGGAAACTTTCGAGGATCTGATGGGTGGTGTCAAAAATAGCTCCGATACTCTGAATCCTGGTCTCGTAAGAGGAAACCACATCATTGACAATATCTTTTATCCCGTCAGACACATGTGGATATTGTGGATATTGGCAAGGTATTTCCTTTGATGTAGTCATTTCCTTATCTTCGGAATGTCTAACGGGATTCATTGCTTTCATTTACTCCTTCCTCTCAAAACAAGGAATTCTTGGCGCATCATGCTTTTTGTCCAAAATAGGGACGCAAGGATAATGCGGCAAGGACCCCTTTTTAACCCCTGAGATGTTTGCCATCTAACGGGGTTGACCTCATCCCTAGGCTGCTGTTGCTGTTAAGCCGATAGCCTCAGCATACTTCAGGTAGGTCTCGACTGATGCCGCAACCACTCTGGCCTCAACGGCGAGTATTTCAATGCCCACTAAAGAGACTCTTACCCAGGCATCAACAACCACGCCCTTGTCCAGAATCCGGTCAATAACCTCTACCAAGCTGGAAGAACCTATTGCTTTTTCTACTGCCATGTTTGATACACCTCCTTTCGTTTGTGGATCCCGCTCTTAACGTGTGTGGAGCGGGTCAAGCTCGTCCTGGATTTTTTGAGCAGAACGCCCTTGACAACGTCAATGTTCTTGTGTTGAAACGAACATCCGAATTCTTGCCATTGATTGCAAAAAAGCCCCCTCGGCAGCATAAACTGCAGAGCCGAACTTATAGACAGGCTGAAGCACATCAGAAGCATCGTCGCGCAGGCGATGCCGCGCATAGGTTACGATATTGTCCAGATGAACTTTGAGCGTTTTGGCGGCTTTTTTGATAGGTCCAAGCCGCGAATGAGTGGCCCGGAAATACCACCGCTTGAAATATCTGCGCATGTGGGCCTGATAACGGTAACCCCACAGATGTCGAAGGTTTTCCTTTATCGCCCATGCCCGGCATATCCGCAGGTCTTTTGCCCGAATAGCGTCAAACTCCTCTCGCCTCCACTCGGTAATATTCTCTTCGCTCCACAACCACAGATACTTGGTCCCCTTCAAAACCTGCTCCCCGCATTCCGAAAGCTGCTTGTGTTCGCTCTTTCTCACCTTATCAACCGCCTCAAGCACATGGCGCATCACATGAAAACGATCAAATACAATCTTCCTTTCCGCTTCAGGCACATAAGCCTTGGTAGCCGCGATATAAGTATCTCACATGTCCTTTGGCACAGAGGGCTTATCATTACAAGCTTCACCAATTGGTGCCACTTCGGCGGCCAGGTTTTCGCGCCAATAAGACACCCACTGCCTCTTGGTTAAGGCCAAAAGCTGGTCGGTCAGTGTGGCGGCCCGCTCCGCAGCCTTTTCAATCTGTTCAACGTCTTTGCGTAACCGATGGTTGGGATCAAGGCGACGCAGCAGGACAGCAGAGTGACCGGCAACGGCCGCGAGAGCGTTGTTAATATCGTGGGCAATTTTACTTATTAACCCCCCGACCACTTGCATCCGCTGCATCCGGAGGAGCTCTTCCTCCAGGTGCTTACGTTCGCTAATCTCCAATGCCACATGGACGATTCCGAATACGTCGCCCTTGGCCCGCCTGACTGGATAGGCTCGGATGAACCACACTTTCCCATCACGGGTGGTTATTTCGGCTTCATGCTGCTGACCGGTCTTAGCAGTTTTCTCTGCCGGACAGCCCGCACAGAGCCCGTTTCGCCGCTGGCACACCTCGTAGCAATAGCGCCCCACTAATTCCTCTGGGCTCAATCCAAACGACTCGCCTGCAACCCGATTTCCCCATAAGATCTTCATATCCGTGTCCTGGTACATCACACGCTCTGATATGCCACCCAGAATGATTTCTTTTTGCTGTTTGTCCATTTTCAGTATCTCCATGCTTTGCGTTCCGTGAATAAATTTCTCGTCTCGCATAGGAACCGGCCTGAACACTTTTACCTTAAATAGCACATTTGCCACATTTACTCCACTTATCGGCCGATTTTAGGCTCGACTTTAATTTATTCTGGCCAGAAGCTATCAATGAGGACAACTGTTTGAAATTTATGGTAGAATTCAGTACCTGCAAGTCTGGGGAAAATTGGTTGTGACTGGTTTTTAATAAAAGGATGTTGACTAAATAGAAACTCTTACGTAAGCTGAACTAGCTTTCCGGAAGGAGTATCGCATGCCAAATGATAAACAACAGCCAGGGGAGAAAATTTATTCTACTCAACAGGTTAGCGAACTTCTCAACGTAGCCAGGAAATCTATCAGCAATTGGATCGACCAGCAGAAACTCAAGGCTTTCAAGACGCCAGGAGGCTTCAAACGCATACGGCATAGTGACTTGCTTCATTTCATAAATGAGTACGGCATGCCCGTGCCACCGCAGCTTATTACTTCCAAAAGGATACTGATTGTTGATGACGATGAGCTGGCGCTCAAGACCTATCGCCGGATTTTTCGCAAACTGGGGAAAACAATCCTGGTACAGACAAATAATAACCCTGTAGAGGCATTAATTGAGATAGGCGGGGGAAAACCGGACCTGGTTATAGTGGACATCTTGATGCCCAATATGGATGGATACGAATTTTGTAAAAGACTAAAGAAGCACCCTGAAACAAAAGACATAAAAGTAATTGCCATGACAGCCAGCACGAATGGCAGTCATGAGAAAGAGGTCCTGGCAGCTGGCGCGGATGATTTCTACCTAAAAGCCGATGACACCCGCTTACTTATCCAGAAAGCGAAAAATCTACTTTTCACCGAGGCCTAACAGCCCAAACCCATTTTTTTCTGCCAGTTTCTGAGATTCTCATCGTAAGGCATTCCGGTGACACCGAAAAGGCAGGGTAATATTGGTATTTTTAATGGTCGGGGCGAGAGGATTTGAACCTCCGACTCCCTGCTCCCAAAGCAGGTGCGCTACCGGGCTGCGCCACGCCCCGGATTTTGAAATGTCCGGCTCGATTATTAACATGGGGCACTATACAATGCAAGTGTTAATTCTTAAGCTGCAAATCGCCCCGGATTTCAGTAGGACCTGCTGCTCAGCGCTGGCTAGATTTATAAATATTCTTAAGTAGTGCCTCGATCTCCTTCTCACCCGTTAAGATCTCTACATACCCCCCGTCTTTCAGCATTCCGGGGTTGATAACCGTAGTCTGGCCTATAGTGTCTTTGCCTGCAGCCTGGTGAATATGGCCGGAGATACATACCTGCGGCTGATATTCCTCGATAAAAGAACGCACCGCTTTGCTCCCTGCATGATGGCCGCCGGGGAGCATATCTACATTGGTATTATAAGGAGGAGCGTGGGTAACCAGGATTTTAAGAGCCGCGTCTTTTATTTCTTTAAAACCCTGGCAAATGAAGGCCCTTATCTCCTCCTCGCTGTATTCTATTGGGCTATCAAACGGAGTAGGATTGGAACCCCCCACACCAAAAATGCCGGTGTTGCCGATCAAAAATCCGTTCGCGTGAAGATTAATATTGAGTCTGGTTAAGTAATCCTGGATCTCTAATTGGTCAAAATTGCCGGCCTGGGCGTAGACGTTGGCATTATATCTGCTTACCCGTTCCAGAACCATTTTCCCCCTGTCAATCCCGCCGGCGTTGGTTAAATCCCCGCTGATTATCACACAATCAGCATGAGAAAACCCCTCGATTTTCTCTACATTTGCCGTGTGTTCATGTATATCGCCAAAAGCTATAATGCGCATGGCCATCCTTTCTCAAGGACTTAATTTAAACAGGTACGAGACTTCCCTTTATTTGAACTCGGCTCTATATCAATAATATAGAAGATAACCCAGGATTAATTTGTTTACACCGTAACGAAGTCTGTAATGTAGGGATTGGTTTCCTTTTCCTCCCGCAGAGTTGAGGTCGGGGAGACGCCGTAATTATGTCCGGGCCAGACGATGGTCTCCTCTGGCAAAGGCAAAATCCGCTCCTTTATTGATTTTAGCAGGGTTTCCAGTGAGCCGCCGGGCAGGTCGGTTCGTCCCACTGCTCCCACAAACAGGGTGTCTCCGGTAAAAAGGTTCCCTTCGCCATATAGGCAGATAGCCCCCGGTGTGTGGCCGGGTGTATGGATAACCCTGAGCGAGACATTGCCCACGGCTATTGTGTCACCATCTTTTACACGGATGTCGGCAGGCGGCGTAGGTTCAAACCCCATTTGTTGAAACATCCCAAAGTTTGAATCCCGGAAAAAATCATCGTCCAGCTCATGCATAACTATCTTCGCCCCTGTTAACTCTTTTATTCGTCTGTTGCCACAGGTGTGGTCGGGGTGGCCGTGGGTGTTGACTATGTACTGGACTTCGAGCTCAAGGCTTCTGGCCGCCGCCACGACTTTATCTTCATTCCCGGCCGGATCAATAAGAACAGCCTTCCTGGTCTGGGGGCAGCCAACCATATAACAACAAACTTCCATGTGACCAACTATCATCTGTTTAATGATCATACCGATTCCTGGGTCCCTTCCTTACCCGATCCTTTTACATAAGTTGCAGCACTTATGCCCGCCACACACCCCTCGCCCACAGCCTTGGCCATCTGGAAGGGGGGGCCGCAGACATCTCCAGCCGCAAATATGCCGGGCACACTGGTCGCTTGCCTTTTGTCAGTTACTACAAATTGTAAAGATTCCGGATCGAGCGCAATATCCAGATTAAGCGCCAGCTCCATGATTCCTTTGGCTCCCAGTTCCACGAAGAGGCCGTTTAAGGCAAGGACACTGTCATCCATTAACACAATTTCTTTAAGCTCACCTTCTCCTCTCAGTTCCTTAATCCAGTTCCCCTCCAAAAGGTCAACAGCGCTTTCTCTGAGCTGCTGTTCCAGAGACGGGGCAACCGAGAGTTTCTTACAAATCAAGTAGACCTTCGACGCGTACCTTAAGAGCGTAAGCGCTCCGGTAGCAGCGGCCGAACCGTTTCCGATAAGGGCAACCACTTGATGGCGAAAGAAGTTAGCGTCACAATCGACACAATAGCTTATTCCACGTCCTAATAATTCTTTTTCGCCTCTGAGCCCGAGCTTTTTGCGCGCAGCCCCCATGGCCAGGATAAGGGCCCTGGCCTGTATTTCTTTTCCGCTCTCGCTCTGAACAATAAAACCATGGTCAGTTTTCTCGATTTTAAGGGCGTCTTCTTCCAGGAAGTGGGCGCCAAAAGTTTCCGCCTGTTTCCTGCCTATTTCGAGCAGCTCGGTACCGCTGGTCCTAAAAACCGAGCAATAGTTTTCAATATGCGCGGCCGCGAAGAGACTACTCCTGCTCAATCTTCCCAACACCAAGACAGAGACCCTCCGCCTCGCAACATGGATAGCGGCTTGAAGGCCTGCCGGACCTGCTCCTAAAATAACAACATCATAATAAGTAGCGGCCACCCAATCCCCCCTGAATATGCCAGGTTTTCTGTGTATTGGCAGGGCATAACCTTTTAGTTTTTTCCCATGCGTCTGTTTTCTGACTTCTTCGGTTCAACATTTCCGGCAGCTTCGTTTTTATTTTCGGCGTCCGAAATTTCAATTTCAGCCTCTCCGGAGATGCGATAATCTTCGCCCAGCCACTTACCAAGATCGATGAGTTTGCAACGCTCAGAGCAAAAAGGATGGAAAAGGTTCCCATTCCCCGGGCTCAACTGACAGCAGTTCGGGCACCTAACCTTCATCAAACTATCCAAACGGCCCGGTTGGCGGCCGAAGCCAGGACCTTGTTGGACACGCTGCCCATGAAAAACTCCCGGGTCTTAGATATTCCTCTCCTGGTTATAGCGATGGTGCCAAAGTCCCGCCGTTCCGCTTCACGCAAAATATCTTTGGCTACGTTTGTTGAACCTTTTTTAATTTTGCACTTGATTTGTCTTTCTGGTAATCCAGCATCCTCTAATATTTTCTTCGCTTTGCTGAAAACAACAGATATTTTTTCAGTTTCCTTTCTCACCCAGAGGTCTTCTATGTCTGCAAGATCAACTTCTTCCTCTTTAGCGCCGAAAAGGCTGAGTCCAGGCAAGACATGATATAGCAAAATTTCCGCACCGGAAACGCCGCCAACCATAAAACCAACATGGTCAACCGCCTTGAGAGATGTATCTGAAGAGTCCATTGCTATCAGGATCTTCTTCGATGATATTTTTCCATCTATAACCCAAACCGGCCGTGTCTGCAGACCTTCTACTACCTTGGTAGATATGCTTCCCATGATGGCCGACTCCACCTTGGACAGACCACGACGTCCAACCACTACTGCGTCGTAGTTTCCCCGTTCAGCTTCATAGATGATATCCCGGGCCAATCCAATCTTCCTTTTCACGATCTGCGTAGTGATGGCCCCCTCATTGACCGCAGCCTTGATGAGAATGCCTTTTTCTTTATCCATGCTGGCCTGGGCCTTGTGTTTGTGAATACCTTCCAACTCTTTAGCCTTGGCGCTCAACACCTGCCAGTCACCGTAGCCCTCTTCTGTAAAAAGTGGTGGTAACGGGGGAAGAACGTGGAATAGGGTTATTTTGAGAACAGGATCCTTAGCTAAGAGATGGCCAACATACGCCACAGATCTTCCTGAATGTATGGAACCATCTGTAGCCAAGAGTATTTTTCTGTCTATCCGGTTTCCGTTCATCTCAGCTGTCCTCCGCACGCATCATCTCTCTTTTTTAGAAAGAACCTTCTGAATGTGGGTCCGGGCCTCCTCAAAAGTAATATCTTTGTTGAAACCGGGGCAGTTTCGTTGAATTATCAAAAAACTGGCTTCATCGAGAAGGCTAGGCACAAAGGGCCATTCGCGGCAACGGTCGGGTTTAAACGCGTGTATGGAACACCTACCATTCCAGAATACACAGTGATTATCTACTACCTTCATCTGGACATGCGTACCTTTAAGGATACAGTATTTTTTGTGAAATTCCATTTCGGACAGACCCAAACCGGAAGCCATCCGGAAAACGTCTGCCGCAAATAGATTTATGGTATTTTCGCCGTGGCAGCAGTCATCGCACATTTGGCAAGCAAATAAAATGTCTTCCGAATGCATATCTTCCTCACCCGACTGGCTAAATCGCAAGTCAAGGTAGCGCAGTTGCTACCAATTGGCAAGATTTTTGTTGTTATTCACGAAGTGGCTCAGTTACGGGGGGAGGCGTGATTCTACACGCCCTACTATTAGGAGCAGCATCCGTCCTCGGCCGACCTGGAGGCTTGCGGCGACTGAACCTGGTCGCACCTGGAAGGTGCTCTTACCAGGGGAAAGGTCGCTCCCCCTAAATTGGTAATGTAGTATTTTTGATGCATTTCCCCCGTAACTGAGGGCCGGTTGGTGACTGACTGCGCCAGTAGGTCGGAAAGGTTTTAGGGTGCCTTGAAATAGCCTTTTCCTGCCTTTCGGAAGATAGAAAATTCCAGATGGTGTTCTACCAGTCTCTCCCTGGCGATACCGCCGGCACTTTCATCTATAGCCAGCGCCATACCGCAGTCTGAACTGATTTCGCGCGGGACGGGTATGAGTTCACAGGGAATATCTTCTTTTTTGAGTACCTTCTCCGCCTTGAGGACATAGTGAACGGAGTCAAAGATAAAGATAGTCTTACATTCCGCTGATTTCATAAATAACTCTAAAGATGATCGCTGATAGCTACTTTACATCTTAGTGATCTCATATATCGCCCTTATGACCTGGTCAACTTCCTCTATGGTATTGAAATAACCAAGGGAAAGACGGACAGTGCCGCCCGGCAACGTACCGATGGTCTTGTGGGCTATAGGGGCGCAGTGCAGGCCGCCGCGGGACATTATACCATATTCCCTGTCGAGAATCAGACACACCTCAGAAGGGCTTTTACCCTCAATATTCAAAGAGACAATACCCGTCTTTTCATTGGCGGCCCGGGGACCATAATTTTTTACGCCTTTGATAGCGCCTAGCCCGTCCATCATTTGCCGGATGAGCCGCAATTCGTGTGCTCGTATGCGTTCGAGCCCCCGGCCCTGGATGAATGTTATTCCAGCATTCAATCCGACGATACCCACGGTATTGGGCGTGCCGCTTTCATAGCGGTCCGGGAGAAAATCAGGATGCACCCACGATTCAGAGCGGCTTCCGGTTCCACCTCTCTTAAGGGGGTTTAAGGGAATATTTTTAGACAGGCAGAGCCCGCCGATACCCGTAGGGCCCAAGAGTGATTTATGGCCGGTAAAGGCCAGAAAATCGACCTTGGCCTTCTGCATATCAATGGGTATTACCCCGGCACTCTGCGCCGTATCTATAAGAAAAAAGGCATTCCCTTTGATTTCGCCCACAGCTTCAATCGGAAGTATGGTTCCGGTCACGTTAGAGGCGTGGTTGACTACAACGAGTCTTGTCTCCGGCCGCAGGGCCCCTTGGATATTCTCCGGGTCAAGCCGTCCCTGATCGTCACAAGAAACTACGGTAAAATCTACATTGCCGGACTCCTTGAGATATTGCAGGGGCCGCATAACCGAATTATGCTCCATAGAGGTGGTAACCACGTGGTCGCCGCTTTGGAGGAGGCCCAAAAGGACGAGGTTCAGGGATTCAGTGACATTAGCCGTAAAGATGACCTGTTCGGAAGAAGGACAATTGAAGAAATCCGCTACTGTCTCGCGGGCCTCGAAGACTGCCCTTCCCGCCTCGATAGCGTATCCGTGTGCCGAGCGTCCTGGACTTCCTGAGGTATTGGTAAGGAATGAAGAAATGGCCTCGATTACTGCCCTAGGTTTGGGGAAAGAGGTGGCGGCCTGATCGCAGTAAATAGGCGTCATGGCTTACGGGAAAATGACCTTATCGGCCTTGAGTATTGTTTCCAGGATGGAAAACATGTTGGAAAT
>CAYSYZ010000041.1:225-940 GCA_964435205.1 uncultured Desulfovibrionales bacterium | reverse complement strand
TTTTTCTTTCAGGTGATAATAATCCAGACAGGTGCCACAGACCAAAATTTCCATGCCGTTCGCAGCTAATTCCTTCAGCACAGGAAGAACCTCTGAACCTTCTGCGGTCAAGTAAACACCACGGTTATAGAAAATCAGTTTGCCGGGCTTTTCGTCCACATTTGCTAAGGTCTTAAGCAGGGCCTGAATGAGTATCTTGCCTAAGGCGGCTTCCCCGGTGCCCATTTGATCCGATTTAAAGACAAGGATGGCCTCCTTTTTCGAGGGCATCTTCTGTTGGCCCGGCTGGCCGGCCCCGCCGGGGCGGTTCGGGCAGGTAATAACTTCAGGGGGCGTTATACCGGTTGCTTTACTCTCTTCTTTTTTTTCGATGGCAAGATAGAAATCTCCTCCCTTTTCTTCAACAGAGACTTTACATCCCTGGCTTTCCGCAAAGCGGGTGACATTTCCTTTAGCGGCTTCATTGTCAACTATAACTATGATTATTCCGGCGGCGATTTCTTCCAGTGCCTGCTTGGTACGAAGAATCGGCTGCGGACAGGCCAGACCGCGACAGTCAATGGATTGCACTAAATCTCCTCCTGTTTCAGCACAGATTCACCCTGTTAAATAAGGTTCCCTTAGGAAAATTTAACAGGGGGACCACGGAGCACGCAATAGGGAAAAATTCGAAATTCGAAGCACTAAATCCCAAACAATACCAAATGACCCGAAT
>CAYSYZ010000041.1:0-215 GCA_964435205.1 uncultured Desulfovibrionales bacterium | reverse complement strand
TTTGAGCATTTTGATTTTGGATTTGTTTCGGATTTAGATATTAGGATTTTGGATTTATAGCCTTGCGCCTTGTGGCTAATATCCACAAAAACGGTCATGCAGTCAAATAGGAAATGCCGATGTATTGTCTATTTTTGATGGGTTTTAGTTATAATAGCTGATGTTACGGGAACAGCATGGTGAAAAATATTTCCACGTCTGGATGTGTGAAATTT
>CAYSYZ010000040.1:13950-15511 GCA_964435205.1 uncultured Desulfovibrionales bacterium | reverse complement strand
CATAACATACCCGCAAAATTATCTTGACTTTAAACGGAATAACTCTGCGGTGAGAAACATTTATTATCGGCAGGGCAGATCGAAATCGGCAGAATACATTTTTTCTATTTTTTGCCGAAAATCATCCATCCGATAGCTTAAAATTCCGGCATCATTGGCCTTCTGCAATATTTTAAACATGGCCTCGGCCTTTTCGTTATGGCCGATGTTATAGTAGATATTAAAGGCCCTTTGTGCGTAATCTGCGGCCTCGGACCACAATCCTTGAGCCAGTTTTAACTGGGCCAGTCTATCCAAGTCAGCGGCAATACCGGGATAGTTGAGAGTCTCTTGATCGAAATCCAGGGCTTTTTCCAGGCATGTTTTGGCTTCGGCGTAATTACCTTCAGATACACGAATATTGCCCAGATTATGGTAGGCCGAAGCAAGCCCGGTTTTATCCTTTTTTGCTTCATAAATGGATACAGCTTTCAATACAAACTTGTTTGCTTCACTCAAAAGGGCCTTCTGCAGATATAACTGGCCCATAAGATTAAGGACCGAGGCCTCGTGAAGCGCTTCTTTACTGCGGATTGCCGCTTGATAGGCTTCTTCCAAATGCCCTCCGGCTTTGACTTGATCCCCTTCTTTGAGGTCAACTGTTGCCAGATTGCTGAGACTAAGAGATAGGCCAGCATCGTCCCCCAAGCTTTGCTGAATGCTGATGGCAGTGGTGAAAAATTCCCGTGCCCGGTCGAGCTTGCCGGTGTTCACGGCCACCATACCCATATTGTTGTAGTCATAGGCCGCACCGGAGAGGTTATCCATGGACTGATTAATTCGCAAAGAACTTTCAAACATAGATAGGGCCCGGCTATAACAACCTTTCTTAAACCATTTTATGCCCTTGTTGGCGTAATCTAGAGCCTTTTCTTTTTCTAATTCTAATGGCTTTGGCGGCGCACTTGAACAGCTCACGATGCCGGATAACATTAACAGTATACAGACCGCCAACATCAGATGTTTTCGCATTTATCTTACTCCTCTGGTGTCCGGCAGAACGACTCCTTTGTCTTTGCGCGGGATACCGCCTTTGATGAATGGACTACGCTTCGCTGAATCAAGTATTTCGTCCAGTTTTTGCATGTTTTCACGCGTAACCTGGGTAATAGCCGGAATATCCTGGCTGGCCACCTTTATATCTTGCAGGATTTTTCTCAGTTCCTGCATGGCTTGCGGGAGAATTCGAGAGGCCTCTTCTACCCCCTGAGACGTTTTTTCGGCATTAGCTAGTATAGATTCCAGGTGGGCCATCTGTCTATCCAGCCTTTGATACAGGTCATCTCTCACCAGGATATTTCCCAGCCCCTGGCCTTTCCTGATATCACTGGTTATTGCGCGCAGATCCCACAGTGTACCCAAAAACGGGCCTTCCGGGTTTCTGAGCTGATCAATGATTTCTTCGAGGTTATAAAGTATTCGTGTAAGTGCATTGAATTTTTCCTCTAAATGGAATTCTTCGGCGTAGTCGCCGAGAGATTTTTTCCTTTTTGAGGGGATTGTTCCGTGCTCAGGTATAGGC
>CAYSYZ010000040.1:0-13940 GCA_964435205.1 uncultured Desulfovibrionales bacterium | reverse complement strand
GCTTTTGAATCTTCCCGGATAAGCTTGGAATATTTTTTTATAATTTTTATAGTGACTCCCACCTTGTTTTGTGGAGTGATATACATTGAGGTAACACGTCCCACGTCCGCATTAAATATCTTGACGGCGGCACCTTCTTTGAGGTTATAGCCCTCATCAAAGACGATGTTATAAACCGCATGTTCTCTAAACCAGGCCTTACCGCGGCCAATGACAATTATGCTTCCAGCCAGGACGATGATGGTGAGGACGAGAAAGGCGCCTACCATCTTTTCCATTGTGCTGAATTTCATTTCCATGATCAGATGCTGTCCCTCCCCGGGCCGGGATTTTCTTCAACAATCCTTCCGTCTTTCAAAGTATAGGTGCGTGTAATGAGTGATGCAAGTGGGGCGAAAGTGGCAGTACTGGTAGAGGTTACAAGCAAAGAACTGCCCAACTCCTGCGAGTACTTCTCTACGCATGATGCGAACAAAGTCTGTCCTTCTGGCGAAAGACTTTCTACAATTCTGTCTACCAGGATCAGGGAAGGTTTCTTGGCTAGTTCCCGGGCGCATGCTGCGCGCTTGGATATCTCGGGATTAACCTCTGTGGGTCGCATGTCTTTACAGTCACTGATCCGGAAATATGTCAGAAGCTCTATCCCGTCCTCCCAGGCATCATGGAGTGACTTATTCTCGTGGTAAGCCCATCCAAGGGACACATTTTGTAACAAAGTAAGATTGCTTATTAATGGCATACCCCAGGCCACATAGGCGATTTTTCGCCGCAAAGGAAACAGGTCTATTTCCCTGTCGAACGGTATAGACATCCCATCCAGATAAATCTTGCCCCGCGTTGGTTCGAGCAAGGTTGCGCATATTTGGAGCAAGCCAGGACTGGACATTCCTGTCGGATCAAGGAGACATATACCTTTAGCATATGGTACTTCGAGGTTGACGCCTTTTAATACAGCTTTACCTTCACCTTCATACCATATATCATCTATCTTAAGGCGGACGGCGGTCATTTTCAACTAGAGGTAAAAAAAACTAGATATAACGACGTTCAGGACGAAACAATATACTAAGCACTGCACTGCTGCCATGGCTGTGACCTTGGGCACTTCGGTTATGGCTTTTTGAGCCAGATAACCCTGGTAAGTACAAACCAGAGAGATGATGAGGCCGAAGAAAACGGCCTTAACGAAGCCTACGGTGACGTCAAACCCGGTAATGGCTCGATAGAATGAAGGAATCAGGACAGAAAATGGCGTTCCCGTGAATATCCAGGCAAACAAATACCCGCCTGTAATAGCTACAGCATCAAAACAAACAAAAAGGCAAATGATAGCCAAGGTTACCCCTACAACTCGGGGAAGGACTACAAGGCGTAGAGGGTCTATCCCGAGCATACGGATAGAGCGCATTTCTTTGAGGACATGCATGTAACCTATTTCTACGGATATGGACATTCCAGAACGGAGTATAACGATCAGTGTCGTCATCAGTGGTCCGATTTCCCTTATAACTACGGCCACAAGTAAGGTGCCGAGGAACTCTTCGCCACCGACCCGGCTTAGCTGACCGAGAGACTGGATAATAACTAAAAAGCCGAAAATAAGAGCGACTAGGGTTATGATGCCCAGAGACTGAACCCCGGTAAAGTGTATTTGCTGCAAGGTGATTTCTCTAATCAAACGCCGCCCTACCTTACGTTCCTTGAAAAAGATATAGATGAGACGCACGAGAAGGCCCATGATGTTGGCCAAATGTCGGGCCCTTTCCGCCATGTTCCGGCCGATGTAGCCACAGACCCAGCCAAGGGACGGCGAATTCGTGGTAGTTTCGGTACGTTCCATACGTTTTTACGTGCGTATGCCCTTTTCTGAAAGCATTTTTTCGGCAAACCCCAAAATAAACTCTCTTTGAGCCTTGCTCGCATATTGGATGCAAGTACAGTGAAGGGTCTGCTTGCTACGTATAAGGAGTTCTAATTTGACGTAATCTTCCCCAACTTCAATAGAAAAACAAAACGGCTTACATTTTTCATGTGTGAATTGTGCTTCTGCAAGCAGGTCATCCGGGATGTCGACCCAGAACAAACCGTCGACAGAAGACGGCTCGGCGTGTTCTGTCAGGTAATGTATAATCTGTTCAATTTGACTTTTACCCAGCTCATCGATCAAATATTGCCGCACTGGCCTGCCCTTTTTTATTTTTTGAAGTGTTACTGAGCCTCAGACCTACCTGCCTGAGGCGGATCATAGACAGAAAAAACTTGAGAACAACTTTGTATCCTTGCGCGTTATTCTTCTTCTTTCATAAAGGATTTTGCACGCACTGCCATTTCTCTTAGATTTTGATCTACAATGTAAAAGACTGTACCTTCATCGTAAGTGCCGTCTTCTTTTCTCTTTCCGGCGTCAATACCGGTGAGAATCTCTATGCCTTCTTCTACTGTTGAGATAGGGTAAATATGGAATTTCCCCTCGCGAATAGCCTCTATAACTTCTCCCCGTATCATAAGATCCTTGACATTGTGTTCGGGAATGATTACGCCCTGCTTGCCGGTTAGACCCATTGTCTTACACACTTCGTAGAAACCTTCAATTTTACGGGTTACTCCACCGATGGGCAAAAATTCTCCTTTTTGGCTCAGTGCACCGGTGATAGCTATCCCTTGATATACCGGAAGGTCCGCCAGACTGGATAACAAGGCAAATAGTTCCGCCCCTGACGCTGAATCGCCTTCGACAAGGCCGTAGCTTTGTTCAAAGCAAAGCGTGGCGGACAGAGTAAGTGGCTTGTCATGGGCAAATTTTTCTCTCAGGTACCCGCTGAGAATCATGACTCCTTTCGTATGGATGCGCCCGCTTAAATCCGCTTCTCTATCGATGGTTACTACGCCGTCTTTACCGATGGAGACATTTGCCGTAATGCGAGTTGGCCTTCCGAACATATAATCGCCAAGATCATAAAGAGAGAGGCCGTTCACTTGTCCGGCAACCATGCCATCGGTCTGGATCTTTATGGTCCCTTTGGCTATTGCTTCTTGCAATTTTTCTTCGTAAAGATTGGAGCGATAAGTTTTTTCGGCGATGGCTTTTTCGACGTGTTGGGCCATTATGTACTCTTTTTTATCCTCATTCGCCCAAAAGTGAGACTCCTTAAGTATGTCGTAGATTTCGGCAAGCTTTAGAGTCAGCTTGTTTTTATCACCGGCCAATTCGGAGCTGTATTCGACAAGGCGGGCTACGCTGGTCTTATGCAGAGGCTTGAGATTTTCTTTGTAAGCCATGGTCCTCAGGCAGCTTATAAATTGTTGCAGCTTGTCTGCCTGGCTATCCATTTCAATGTCAAGGTGAGCTTTGACCTTGAACAGTTCCTTGAAGGCCTCATCATAATTGTAGAGCAAATAGTAGATATACGGGTCACCTATGAGGATGGTTTTCACCCGTAAAGGGACGGGGTCAGGCTTCAGGGTTTTGGTTGTGATGTAGCCGAGTTGTTCGGCGATGCCTTCGATCCGGATTTCCTTATTTTTTATAGCCCTTTTCAGTGCTTCATAGGAAAAAAACCACTTTAAAAGATCCAGTACCTTGATAATCAAATAACCACCGTTGGCTTGATGTAAAGCTCCAGGCTTGATCATGGTGAAGTCTGTAAAAAGAGCCCCGAATTGGGCCTTGTATTCTATGGTCCCAAAGAGATTTGGATAATTGGGGTTGGTACAGTAAACGACCGGAGTCCCTTTTAACTTCGAATTGTCTATGAGGACATTAACCTCATAGCGGGCAAATGACGGGGCGTGAGTTACTATCTGAAATGGCAATGGTCCGCCAGGCGCACCTTTTTGTTTAAAATCATCTATGTTCCTAACAACATCATCCTGCACATCCTGTAGATAAGCAACTACTGCCGGATGTGATCTATATTTTTCCTTAAGGTCGTCGATAAAATGGCCCACGGCATTGAGCGTTACGTTTCTATCCAGTTCTTTTAATTCGGAGCGCAGATCTTTTTCCATCTGCTGCATCTTGTTCGCAGCAATGCTCATTTCTTTTTGTAGGGCTTCGCTTTTACTCCGGAGCTTAGCCCTTTGCTCGTCGGAGAGAGATCTGATGTCCTCCTGTGTGAGGGGGGTCCCGTCTTTTTGGGCCGGGATAACCATCATGCCACCCTGGTCGACGTTAAGAGCAAACCCCTCCTTGTTAACTTGTTGCTCTAGTTCTTCGAAGATTTTTGCCCGCCGGGCGTTAGATTTCTTAGTGATCTCTTCCTTGCGGGCCAGGTATGATTCACTTCCGAAAACCTCGGGGATTTGAATCTTGAGATTTTCGATGAGCTCTTCCATACCTTTTTTAAATTCTTTGCCCTTACCTACAGGAAGTTCTATGGCTGCCGGTTTGTCTGGTTCTCTGAAGTTATGGGCATAGCACCAATCCGGGGGCACATCCTGTTTACTGGCTATGTCTTCCAGAAAGGATTTGACAATGTAGCTCATACCGGTGTTCGGAGTGCCGGCCATATAGATGTTATATTCCAGATCTGCCATCTTAATGCCGAACTTTAGGGCGCTAACGGCACGTTCTTGCCCTATAACACCGTTCTTGAGCACGGGGACCTCGTCGGTGGTAGTGAACCCAAGACTGTCCGGGTCACAAGTTCTTCTCAGCTCAGAAATAGGCACTTCTTTGATTTTTCCTGCCATAATTTGCTCCGATGTTTGTTAAGTTGTTAACTTTACCTGAAAAATGATCCGGTTTGCAAGTGAAAACATTTGGACTTCACGCTTGGCGGGTAGCATACGGCAAAGACTTGATAAGGCACAACTTCTGTCTTAGTCATCAGAACTTAGATTTTTCCCACAGGTCTGTAAAATATTTGACCTGACAACTGTGCTCTACGGCTGAAAGGACGACGAAGGCCTCATTAACTGTACCTCCTCGAGCAAACACGCCGTGTCTCTCAGCTAAGACCGCTCTATGATCACGCAGCGCTGCCGCCGCATTCTGTGCAAGTTCTTCTGAACCTGTAGCTCCCTTGATAATCGGTATTCCATGCAGTAAATGGGTGCCTTCTGACTCCTCAGGCTGCAATTCGGTTCCCGGTGGATATAATAAAGACAGAACTACTGCAAATTTAGAATGACCGTGCAGGATGGCTAGAGCGGAAGTCTGTCTATAAATTTCCCTGTGGACAATCAGTTCTGTCGAGGCGACCATATCCAGTGAAGATGGTCCCGAAAGAGGCACCTCAACGATCTGGCCTTCCAATTCGTCGAGCATACTCCCGGTCGTGCTTATCAAGATGTGGTCTCCGACACGTTTACTGACATTGCCGAAGTGTGAATAGGACAGCCCTTGTGCTACTATTTTTCCCCCGTATTTGATCAACTCTTCCATATCTAATACCATCCTTAAGACTTGCAAAAAGTCCTTATGCGTCGCGGCTACTATAGTAAATATTTCGCCTGCTTAACAAGGACAAGGTGTATGATAGCTACTATATTGCGGCTGGCAAGTCAAACGCAAAAGAAACCTGCCGGAATAAACATTAAAGTTATGGTTGCAAGGGGAGTGGGATGTTATAGTAAATTAATTTTCCTTAAAAATTGTAATGTCATGTGCTATAAAATCTAAAACTGAAATATATGCTAAAATGTTTCTTCCGCTGGGCCGACATTTTTTATCAGTAACGGGGGTCAGGGATGCGGAGTCTTTTATTGATTGACGATGAAGAAGGCGTGAGAAATGTTCTGGGCCTTTCCTTGAGAAAGGATGGGTATACTGTTTTTTTGGCTGAAGAAGGCGAGAAGGGCTTGGAGATATTTAGGAGAGAGCAGCCGGACATAGTACTCACTGATATAAAAATGCCGGGCATGGATGGCGTTGAAATCTTGGAGAGGGTTAAGGACCTTAGACCGGAGACAGAGGTCATAGTGATCACTGGCCATGGAGATATGGGCCTGGCAGTTAAGGCACTTCAGCTGGATGCCTCTGACTTTTTAACTAAACCCGTAAGCGACGAGGCACTTTCTATTGCCCTGGCCCGGGCCGAAAGCAAGCTGGCGATGAAGGCAAAACTAAGAGACTATACTAACAATATGGAAAACATGGTCCGCGAGAAGACCAGGGAAGTTGAAAAGACCTACAAGGGGATCGAGGCCTTTTATGATATATATCAAAATATCAGTGACAAGACCTCGTTAAAGGAAGTCATTGATTTTATAACTGGCAAGGTAGGTGAATTCATCAATCGCCAGTATGTACTGCCTTTGATCTTTAATGGAAGAAAGGATGGTTTTGTAAGCATTGAAGGTTACGATTCGGCCGTATTTGATGGGCTATCCAGGGAGATAAGCAAGTTAGCGTCTCTAATTGAACCGGTACCGGTCACAGACCTCAAGGTTGGTGGTCTTCCTGTGGAGAGGGGGAGTAGTCGGCCCCAAGTACTTATCCCCATAGTCAGACATAGCGATGTTATCGGCAGTGTTGTGATTTACAGTGGTGAAGCCATCCCGGAGAAAGACGTCCGCTTTATATATCTTATGTTTTCGCAGGCGGCGGGGACAATCCGGCGGATTGTCTTGCAGGATGAGAAGTTGCGAGAGCTGCACAACGAGATAGCAAGGTTCTCAAGGTATGGGAACCTTATCGGGAAAGACCATAAAATGCAGCAAATTTATAATCTTATTGCGGACGTTGCGCCTACTAATGCGACAATTCTCGTTCAGGGAGAAAGCGGTACCGGAAAGGAATTAGTAGCCAGAGCCATCCATATGAACAGCTTGCGTAAAGATAAACCTTTCATAGTGGTTAATTGTTCTTCTTATCCCCTCACGTTACTCGAAAGCGAGCTCTTTGGCCACGAAAGAGGTGCTTTTACAGGTGCGGTGCGCAGGAGGTTGGGTTGCTTCGAGCGTGCTCATGGTGGCACGATTTTTCTGGATGAAATTGGAGAGATTCCGCCGATGTTTCAGGTCAAACTCTTGCGGGTGCTTCAGACTCAAGAATTTGAGAGGTTGGGCGGTGAGACAGTCGTCAAAGTGGACATTAGGGTCATTGTAGCTACAAACAAAGATCTGCGGAAGGAAGTAGAGAAGGGGACATTCAGAGAAGACCTTTATTATCGTCTCAATATTATTCCTATATGTTTGCCTCCGCTACGAACCAGAAAGAATGATATACCCCTTTTGGTCGAGCATTTCTTGAACAAGTTGAATTCCGGTCATCCTAAGGCCTATCGCAGGCAGGGAGAAAAGGTTACTATTACGCCAGAAGCCATGCAGATATTGATGGATTATCAATGGCCGGGTAATGTTCGGGAATTGGAAAACACTATCGAACATGCATTGATATTGACTAAAGGAGAGCTTATTACGAAGGAAAGCCTTCCCGCTTACTTGCGTTTGGCCTTTGAGAAGGGAGAAGATATAAGCTCTTTTGAAGAAAATGAGATGAAATTCCTGGCTAAGATGCTGGAGCAGTACCAGTGGAACAAGTTCCAGGTAGCTAAGAAGTTGAACATCAGCCGTAGCACCCTTTACGCTAAACTCAAAAAGTATAACATGGCAGGTCCCAGATTTGCAGCTAATAAAGGCTGATTTTTACCACAAGGCATTGTCCTGCAGTCGAGGTATTCTGGTTTTCGGGTTTGAAAGGGAATGCTCTTTATGTCCTTTTGGGCGAATTTAAGAGATAGATTTATATTGGGCGGTTTAAGGGCCAAGATAATACTTGGGGTGGCCGTAATCCTGCTCACGGTGATGGGTGCTTTCAGCTATTTTGATGTGGTTACCCAGGTTAATCGGTACACCGAAGAGAACAAAAAGATGGCCCTGCAAATAAGTGATACGGTTATGAAGAGCGTAGAATACCCGATGCTCGATGGGGACATGGATCAGGTGCAGGCCATATTAGAGAGACTGGGCACCCTTGAGGATTTGGAGGTGGTACATCTCTGTGATGAGAACGGTATCATCAAATATAACGGGGTAGACGCTGATGACGTCGGGAGAAAGACAGTTTCCAGGATCACCCTTGAAGCTCTCGGCACCGGCAGAGTGGAACGGGGAATGGAAATTCGCGGTTATCCGAGGGGCGCAAAGGTGCTGCGTTATGCCATTCCTGTCCGCAACGCGAAGGCGTGTTACAAGTGTCACGGGTCCGAAAGGCCTCTCTTGGGGGTGTTATCAGTTGGATTTAGCTGGGGCCCGATTCAGAATACACTCAAGTCGGCACGAAATCAGAATATAGTTCTGGCCATCATCTCCCTGACCGTTGTCGGTTTTTTCCTGACCTTGTGGCTCAACCGATATACTATACGACCCATTGTCCGACTAACCCGGGTGGCCGATGAGGTTAGCCGGGGCCGATATCTCTTTGATGATACCCGGTTCCCGCGGCGAACTATACTCTGCTGGGAGTTGTTGAATTGTAATAAAACGGATTGTCCGGCGTATAGCAAGACCAAAATCCCCTGCTGGTATATGTCCGATACCTTATGCTTTGGCGAGCCATCCGGCAGATTCCCGCAAAAATTAGGTCAATGTGCAAAATGTCCTGTCTACCAGGGCTATAAGGGCGATGAAATAATCAGACTCCAGGACTCCTTTCAGCACATGCTTTACAAGTTGAACTCTTATGAGCGAGAACTCAGGTTATCAGAAGAAAAATATAGACTGTTGTTCAATGCCAACCCTGATCCGATCTTTATTGTCGATCGCAGCGACTTGAGGATACTGGATGTTAATGAGCGAGCCTTGAGTACCTATGGCTACCCCAGGGACGAGTTGGTGGGGATGTCTTTTATAAATCTGGGGCACCAGGTTCAGTTGGGCCTCTTTACGAAAAAGAGGCATAAGCGTAAAGACGGGAGTACATTTTATGTAAATATTACCGTTGGTCCGGCTACGTATATGGGCACTGAGGCACTGATTGTAGCCACCACCGACATCACGGGAAGCGTAGAAAAGGACGCCCAGCTCATACAGGCTGCTAAGATGACCACCATAGGCACTATGGCCTCGGGCATCGCCCATGAGTTAAATCAACCGTTAAACGTAATCAAGATCGGGAGTGATTTCCTGCTGAAAGCGATTAAACGGGGTGAAAAGATAGATATAGAGGAACTAAAAGCTGTATCCGAGGAAATGAGCAGCCAGGTAGACCGGGCCTCCGCCATTATTAATCACTTGCGTGAGTTCTCTCGTGTATCCACGCCAGTGACCTCGGCCATAGACATAAACGAACCTATCAGGGACGTGTTTAAGGTGTTAGGGCAGCAGTTAAGATTGCACGAAGTAGATGTTGTGCTAGACTTGGCCGAAAACCTGCCTCCCATAATGGCTGACCATAACCGATTGGAACAGATCTTCATCAACCTGGTGACCAACGCCCTGGATGCCATCGATGAGAAGGTCAAAAAAATGGGACGGGAAGTTGAAAGGTTCCTGGTAATAAAATCATTCCTTAAGGCCGGTCAGGTCGTGGTTACGGTATCCGATAGCGGCATCGGTATCTCGGATAGTGTCAAGGATAAGATATTCGAGCCCTTCTTTACTACCAAAGAGGTGGGCAAAGGTACGGGACTGGGTATGTCCATCAGCTATGGGATTGTCCGTGACTACGGAGGGAGCGTTGATGTCCAGAGTAAGGAAGGCGTGGGGACGACCTTTGAGCTGAGATTCCCGGTCGATTACCAGGCCTCGGAGAACTAATGTGTTGGCACTGTTACTGATCGATGACGAAGAGGGGATAAGAAAGATACTGTCTTTGTCCTTAAGACGGGATGGTTATCGGGTCTTAACGGCAGAAGATGGTGAAAAGGGCATAGAAATATTCCGTCAGAGTCGCACACCGATTGTCCTTACCGATATAAAAATGCCGGGTGTAGACGGGATTGAGGTCTTAAAGCGCGTTAAAGAGATCGAACCGGACACTGAGGTGATAGTTATTACCGGACATGGAGATATGGACCTGGCCATTCGGGCATTACAACTGGGCGCTTCTGACTTTATTACCAAGCCCGTTAGTGACGATGCCCTCTCCATTGCCTTGAAGAGGGCCGAGCAAAAGCTTGAGATGAAAAGAAAACTTAAAGAGTACACCCATGACCTGGAGAGCATGATAAAAGCGGCTACGGAAGAGTTGAGACGGAGATATGAATTTGAGGATAAACTCATCCAGTCCTCAATCGATGGCATTGTGGCCACCAATGAAAAGGGCAACATAATAATTTTCAATCAGGGGGCTTCCAGGATATTTGGCTGTTCACGCCTTGACGCAATAAGGAAAATGAACATTGAAGACCTTTATCCGCCAGAAATCGCCGACGAGATAAAGGAGGGATTATATAGCAAACAACGTATAGAGGAACAGATTTTTAGGTGGAGAGAGACAACTATTAGAGCCAAAGATGATCAAGAGGTACCGGTACGATTTTCTGGCGCTATACTCTACGAAAAGGGAGAGGTGGTCGGAAGCGTTGGCTTCATGCAGGATTTAAGAGAGATAAAACGACTGGAACGGCAACTACTTGAATCTGAAAGGCTGGCGGCCATAGGACAGACTGTGGCTGGCCTGGCCCATTGCGTAAAGAATATCTTATATGGGCTTAAAGGGGGTGTGTACGTAGTAAATACGGCCCTTAAGAATAACAATCCCGAACAGTTAAAAACCGGTTGGGACATGGTTAACCGAAATATTGGGAAGGTCTCAGATCTGGTTCTGGATCTTCTCAATTATTCCAAGGAACGCGAGCCTGACTATCAGAAGTATTCCCTTAATACCATTGTAGGCGAGGTCTGTGACCTGATGGAATTAACTGCCCAAGAGGTTGGTGTAAGAATAAGGCGGGATATTGATCAGACTATCAGCGAGTTTTTTTTAGATCCAAAGGGGATACACCGCTGTGTGCTCAATTTAGTTTCGAATGGGGTAGATGCCTGTCGGTTCGACCTTGACAGGAAAAAGGATTGCGTTGTAGAAGTAAAGACGATTCTTGAAGGCAAGGACATGGTGGTAATTGAGGTCTCGGACAATGGCTGTGGTATGGACGAAGAGGTCAAAAAGAAAATTTTTATCTCTTTTTTCAGTACCAAGGCTGGTTCAGGTACCGGATTGGGCTTGCTCGTGACGCAGAAGATAGTCAAGGAGCACGGCGGGACCATAAGCGTAGAATCGGAAGCCGGGCAAGGGTCTACTTTTACCATTCGACTTCCGTTAAGGCGCAACGTCTGATTTTACTAGAAGACCATGGGATAAAAGTCTTAGGACAGAAAAAGCAAAGGGAGGATTTATCATGGCGAACAGGGTGCTTATTGTGGATGACGATGCAGATGTGAGGACGTTTGTTACCACCGTTGTTGAGACGCATGGCTACACACCCGTTACGGCAACGGACGGCGAAGAGGCGATGGCCAAGATAAAAGAAAACAAGCCGGATCTGATCATCCTCGATGTTTTGATGCCGAGAGAGAGCGGGATCAGGATGTATCGTGAACTAAAAGGGGACGATGCTTTAAAGGTCATACCGGTAATTATACTATCCGCAATTGCCAAGCGGACGTTTCTTCGCTCTCAGGCCGCACTGACAGGATTCGGCGGACAGCCTGTACCGGAGCCAGAGGCTTATCTGGAAAAGCCAGCTGAGCCGGAAGAGCTTGCAGAAACCATAAGAAAGATTCTGAAATAGCAGGCGGTTATTAAAAAAGAGCCCATATACCCATTCGGGTATATGGGCTAAGTCTTGGCGGATTTTTAAGGCACGAGTAGGGTAGGAAGGTCTAATTTTTCTGCTACTTCATGCGAGACACTACCTAACCATCTTGCCCTCCAGGCACCTTTTCCCGTGGTCCCGGTAACAATCATGGTAGCATTAATCTCACGAGCAGCAGTCTCTATTTGTTCTACAACCGGTCCTACATAAAGGTGAGTATCTGCTTCGACCTTGGCTCCTTCAAAGGTCAGACGGACTTCTTCCAATCGTTTCTTGTTTTCCTTCTCTATTTTTTGCAGCTCTGTTTTAGAACGTCCTTCCATTTCTTTTTCGGTTAAGACGTGGATGATTTCTGCTTTCTTGATTATTTTTTTAAGATCGAGTAGGTATTCCAGCGCCCTTTCACATGGGGGGGACCAATCTGTTGCCAGGAGCGGCCTTTCGAAAGGATTTTCGTTGATTTTACCTGCCCTGGTCATGTACTTGTGAACAAGGACTGGGACGGGGGTTCTCCGGAGAAGTTCAAGGGTCCGGGAATCCACATAGAGCCCCTTCACCTTGGCCTTTTTGTGGCGACCAGTAACAATAAGATCTACTTTTTCGACCTCTGCTGTGGATAAGATCTTGGGAACAGGATCACCTACCACAACATAGGCTCCGCATTCCATGCCCGACTCAAAAAGATTTTCTGCCCAATCGATAAATCGCACATTGGCCATTTCTTTGAGTTTTACTTCTTCGCTTTTAAGATAACCCGTACCCCGGCGCATGGCCACTTTTTCTCTTTCTATTACGTGTAGAAACACTACATGATTAAGGCCTACATTGCGAAGATCCATCAGGGACTGAAGGGCGTCAAACCACAATTCTTCAAAGTCTGTGACGAACAGCAGTTTCTTAATTTCCATAGTGTAGCGTCCTCCCATGTCAAGATGAAAAAACAAATTCTATCTTGGCCTAGAACAAATCCCTTTGTCAAGATTTATGTTTACGCTGTCTGAAAATTACATTCCTGGAAGTTTATAACAGTTTTCTTGTTAAAACCGACATGCCGGTCACTGTACAGGTATAAAACAATCTAGTGTACAGATTTGGTTCACAATTTTGGCCCGGAAACGCAGTAATTGTCCTAATTGGCCACAAGCAGTGTACACTATCTGTACACTGAGAAGCTGGAAGTTATGGTTGATACCTAAATATGGCAGTGAATGTTTTTTATAAGAATAACGTAGACATAACATGTATGGCCGGCCGAATCTCAATCGAGGCACAAAATTTGCGCAGTCTTGACGCCAACCGGTAAAACAAACCGAAATTAAATGCACTTACCAGGTTATGCCACGAGTGAGAAGTCGGAGGATCAATGTGGAATTGAATCGGATGCTTTATGCAACAGACCTTGAGGAACCTAGAAACAGGCTCTTAGAGTCGATGCTAGACGTCACCAAAGTGGGGCTCCGGGAGGTTGTATTTCTGCACTCAAGAGGGAAAAACATCGCTGAGCGCTATTACCGGGATTGGCAAACGCGATTTTGGAATCAAGGGGTTAAGGTTTGGGCCCATAGGGAAGAGGGCAGTTTGGTTGATTCGATCTCAAGGGTAGCGAGCGACGATAGTTTTTCGCTTGTGGTGGCTGAGTTCGGCGAGGAGGGGGTAAAAGTGGTTTCGAGGTCTGCCCTTAGGCGTCTCGTCAAAGGTCTGGCCACTCCCCTTCTAATAGTCAGGCAAAAGGGTGGACAATCGCAGGAAGTTGATAGGCCAGTGTTTGATCGTGTAGTCTTCGCAACTGACTGGTCGCCTTCGGCAGAGCGGGCGGCCACTTTTTTGTTGGACTTTAACGGTTTGATAAAGGAAATGGACATAGTGAACGTTATCGGGGGGAAACTAACAGTCGGCGAGATGCGCGAACTTAAAAAAAGGCTTCAAGAAACCCGCCGCATGTTTTCTTCCCAGGGGGTAGATGCGGAATTTCACATTTATGCTGGTCGGGTGCCTGAGGAGATCATGTTAGCAGCGGGAGATTACCATGCTACGATGATCGTCATGGGAAACAGCCGGAAAGCCGCTGTACGGAAGATTTTCCCGGGCCGGACGGTATATAAGGTAGCGGAGGAAACGGTAGTCCCGACATTATTTATTCCTTAGATTTAACCACAGACAGAGCATAGCACTATGTTCTCCGTGATTAGATTTTTGACAATACGTTAGGGCAAACAAGGAGTAAAAGGCATGGAAGTG
>CAYSYZ010000039.1:0-15665 GCA_964435205.1 uncultured Desulfovibrionales bacterium | reverse complement strand
ATTAAAAGGAGAGCTGCCTAAAGTGGCTCTGTCCACTATTGACAGTACACCCCACTTCGACTACTTGACCTTTTCCGTATTTCGGTATACTTTCGTACACGACACGCATAATAATCTTTCTAGAAGTGAATATCTTCATTATGGCCAGATCCCGCTTCCCAACTGCCCTGTTCGTGCTACTGATATTCCTTTCCATAATCGCAGTAGCCGCAATAAAATTCGAATTTTTCAGACCAGATGTCAGCATTACGCCTGATTTTTCTGTTCTAGGCAGAGAGAAAACCGTCACCATTACCGCTGGAGACACTCTGAGCGGGCTTAAACAAATAGAGGTGAGCCTCCTTCAGGGCAACAAAAGGGTTGAAGTGACAAAACGGTTGTTTCTCAAAGAAGGGTTATTAATGAGGGGGAGAACAAAAGGGCACTCCTTGCCCATAACGCTCCGGCCGCTTGAGTCCGGTCTTGCTGATGGTCAGGCGATACTCAGTATCTCAGTCAGAGATTACTCATGGTGGGGCTGGTTTTCCGGTAATAACCGGGTCCTGGAGAAAAACATCTTAATCGATACACACCCCCCAGACCTCTTCGTTCTCAGTTCAGCTCACAATATTAACGTCGGCGGCACCGGGCTTATTGTCTATCAAACAGAGAGTAATAGCCCTGTAAGCGGTGTTTTTGTCGGCCAAAAATTCTATCGCGGTTATCCCAAGAAAAATGGGCCGCAAGGGGTTTATACGGCATATTTTGCCCTAGCCTGGGACAGCCCTAAGGATGTTACACTGTCTCTGGCAGCTCAAGATCAAGCCGGCAATACCGCGCGCATTCCATTTCCGCATCGCATAAAATATCGCAAACTTAAGACAGATAAGATTACGCTCTCTAAAGGCTTCCTGGAAACCAAGATGCCGGAACTAATGCAACGTTGCCCGGAACTCAAAGGAAGCCACGAAGAGGTCTTTCAACAGGTAAACCACAAGCTCAGGATCGAAAATGACCGCAAGCTGGTCGAGATGTGTTCCCGTTCTGAACCCACGCCCCAGTGGAAAGGTGCCTTCCTTCGCATGCAGGGCGCAGCGCCCATGGGTTTTTTTGCTGACCAGCGCATATACGAGTACAAAGGACGGGAATTAGACCGCGCGGTCCATCTGGGCATCGATCTGGCCTCCACCGAACACGCCCCTATTCAGGCTGCGAACACCGGCATAGTTATCTACACCGGATACCTCGGCATCTACGGAAACAGCGTTATTATTGACCACGGTCAGGGTATCTTCAGCATGTATGGGCACCTGAGTACTGTCACCGTTAAACCCGGCCAGATGCTCGAAAAGGGATCGCCGTTGGGCTATTCAGGATCAACTGGCCTGGCCGGTGGGGATCACCTTCACTTCTCCATGATTGTCGGCGGGACATTTGTCGACCCTATGGAATGGTGGGATAGCCACTGGATACAGGATAACATTACCTTAAAATTATCCTAATTGAGCAGATCTTGGCCAATATAAAAATACTCCCTGAATCTATTGCCAATCAGATCGCAGCCGGAGAAGTCATCGAACGCCCGGCCTCGGTCGCAAAAGAACTTATTGAAAACGCCCTTGACGCCCGGGCCACACGTATAGATGTAGAAGTAAAGGGTGGGGGTCAACAGCTCATCCGGATTACTGATAACGGCGAAGGAATGGATCGGGAAGATATCCTCCTTTCGCTTGAACGCCATGCTACGAGCAAGATTAAGACTGATACGGACCAGTTTAACATAGCAACCCTGGGCTTCAGAGGTGAGGCCTTACCGAGCATAGCCTCTGTCTCAAGCATGATCCTCCTCTCGCGCAGGCGAGGTGATGTCTCCGGGCATCGTGTTGCTATACATTATGGCAGGATAAAAGAAGTTACCGAAATCGGTTGTCCGGAGGGGACAACGGTTGAGGTCAGAAATCTTTTTGGGAACCTGCCCGCCCGCCGCAAATTCCTGAAGTCATACACCACGGAGATGGGACATATCCAGGACGTCATAGAGCAAATGGCACTTGCTGACTGCGCCGTGCAATTTATTTTTTCAAGTGACGGGCGCAAGGTACTCACCACCTCGGCCGGGGAAAGAGTAGAAGACCGTTTGCAAACCATACTCCGTATTGGCCACACAAAAAACCTGATCCACGTGTCAAACGCCGAAGATAAATTAGTCCTCTCTGGTTATATAGCCAAGCCCGAGATAAACCGCGCCTCTCTGCGATCCCTTTATACGTTTGTCAACGGACGCTTTGTCCGTGATAGGATCGTCCAGCATGCCGTCCTCGAGGCCTGCGCAAGCTTCCTCATGAAAGGACGATATCCACTTGGGGTGCTCTATGTTACGCTCCCCGCAGCAGATGTTGACGTTAACGTTCACCCCACAAAACGCGAAGTCCGCTTTAAAGATCCAAAATCGGTATATCGGATAATCAGTACAACCACGCGAGCCGCCCTCCTTTCTCACCAAAAACCAGCGGAATCTGAACCAGGAAAAGTTTTTCAGCAACCAGGGCCACATATCGGAACCCCTACGCAGAACACGTCAGAGATCTTTTTGCAAGAACCAGTACAGGCACGGACCATCGTGGAGGAAGAGCCAGCTCCATATAACGGTCGTCTTCCGTTAACCGGGTCATGGCATTCGGAATTGCGGCTCATAGGCCAATTGGCGGAAAGCTACCTGATTTGCCAGAGCGAGGAAGGGCTGATCATCATTGATCAGCACGCCGCCCACGAACGCATTCTTTTTGAAGAGCTAAAAACCAGTTTCAAGAAAGGCAGCCTCGACCGTCAAGAGCTCCTTATCCCCATAACACTTGAACTTGCCCGATCAGAGAGAGATGTCTTGTCACAGTACATAACGGATTTTGCAACGTTAGGAATGGAAATATCCCCATTCGGTGGTGAAACGTTCGTTGTCCGGACTGTCCCGGGGATACTGGCGGGCAGGGATGTAAAAAATTTGGTTGAATCGATCCTGGCAGTTATGGCATCTGCCGGAGGCACGTTCCTTCAGGAAAGACTCCTTAATGATATACTTGCCCTTATGGCCTGCCATGCCGCAATAAAGGCCGGACAAGCCCTGACGGTCGAGGAAATGCAGAGTCTTCTGAATCAGCTCAAGTCCTCCCCCGTTTCCTCAAATTGCCCTCACGGTCGGCCGATTTCTCAGCTCTATACGTACTATGAACTTGAAAAGGGTTTCAGACGCAAATAGAAAGCCACCCCTGATCATAATTGTAGGCCCGACCGGTATTGGCAAAACCAGGCTATCTATAGCCCTGGCTCAAGAGTTCAGCGGAGAAATTGTAAATGCTGATTCCATGCAGGTGTATAAATTAATGGATGTCGGAACGGCAAAACCCTCTCCAGAGGAAAGGAAGCTGGTACCGCACCATCTCCTGGATATTGTCTATCCAGACGAGCCCTACAATGCCGCCCGCTACCGAAGCGACGCGGAAGAGGCTATCAAAGACATATCCAGTCGCGGTAAGCTGGCTGTAGCTGTCGGAGGAACCGGTCTCTACATCAAGGCATTAACACGGGGACTTTTTCCCTGCCCGGCTACTGACGATGTCCTAAGGCACGCGTTGACACGCGAGCTTGAAGAAAAGGGGCTTGATCAACTTTATGCGGAGTTGAGGCAGGTAGATCCGGATGCCGCGCAGAGAATTCACCCCAATGATAAGGTCCGCATCTTGCGAGCCATCGAGGTCTTTCGCCTCACCGGCAGGCCTATTTCAGTTTGTCATTCCGGACATGGATTCAGCGAAAGGGCATATGACACTTTAAAAATAGGACTTGAACTGGATCGGGATAAGCTACATGAAAGGATTGAACTGCGCGCTCACCACATGGTTGATGCAGGCCTCATCGATGAGGTCAACCAACTTGTCGAGGCAGGCTACTCGGAAGATCTCAAGCCCATGCAGTCTCTCGGCTATCGGCATGTAGTGAGGTACCGGCAGAAGAAATCCACCTTTGATGAGATGCTACGCAGCATGATTCGGGATACCAGACGCTATGCAAAAAGACAGTTAACATGGTTCAGAGGCGACCCCGAAATAACCTGGCATCACCCCTCGGATATATCCGGCATTTCACGTGAGGTAAATTCATTTTTGCGAAGTACACATTCGAAGTATAGGTCATAGAAGTCGTTTGGAAGGTAAGGGATGTCTTTTGAGGAGGCTTATCAGGAATCTATTCTCCTAGCGAGGGAAACACTGTCCAGCCTTGATCCTGTACTGGTCTCCATCAGGACAGGTGGCCGATGGGAAGCAAACGCCCCGCAGGGAGGGCTCCTTCATCTTACTTTTTGGAATGGCGAGTGCGTCATCCGCTTCCCGGAAGTAGAAATTGAGGTTGTTTCTGGTCCCAAAATGCTGAAACCGGCAGAGCAAATTGTTATCCTCCATTATCTGATACACGCCCGGGGAATACCTCTTAAGGGAAACTGGGTGACCTTCAGGCAGATACCCTCCGGCATGTTTTATTACGACCCCTTTGTCAAGAGGTGTATCAGGCCTTTTACCGGTTTCTTCGGCTGCCATCCCAAAATATTGGAAGAAATATCAAAAAAACTGCATCCCCTGTCTTCTCCCGATCTGGGAGACGTCTCTCTCGTGCTTCGTCCGTTACCTTTTGTAGCCATGGCCTTTGTTCTCTGGCAGGGGGACGAAGAGTTTCCCCCGGACGGGAATATCCTTTTTGACGAAACAATCACGTCTTTCCTCTCGACCGAAGACCTAGTAGTGCTCTCCAGCATCCTTACTTACGGGCTTCTGAAGCAAGGGAAAAACCTTCTTGAAGGGAGAAAACAAAAGTGAAAACGATCATCAGCACGAAAGAGGCACCAGAGGCCATTGGTCCATATAGTCAGGCTGTCATGGTGGGGCACCAACTGTTTATCTCCGGTCAGATCGCCCTTGATCCGGCTACGGGGAAGATGGTCAATGCCGACATAGCGAGCGAAACAAGACAGATCATGAAAAACGTCGCTGCCATATTAAAAGCGGCAGACATGGACTATAGCCATATCGTTCAGGCCACGGTTTACTTACAGGACATGAACGATTTTGCTGACATGAACGCCACCTATGCCGAATGTTTTAAGAATGACCCCCCAAGCCGTGCCACAGTGGAGGTCTCGAAACTCCCCCGGAACGCCAGACTAGAGATAGCCTTCGTCGCAATAAGAACCGAACCAAAGCAAACCCCATAAAGTGCAAGGAATTAACCGTGGATAAATCGTTAATACTTAATCTAGATGACATTTTCCCCTTTGATTGCCACAAAGGGCTTTCATGCTTCACCAGGTGTTGTCGCGATATCAATCTCTTTTTGACCCCCTACGACATACTGCGTCTCAAAAATCACCTTTTGCTCTCCTCGAGAGATTTTCTTGATACATACACCACAGCTATCTATGTCGAGGAAGTCGGACACCCCCTTGTCGTCCTGAACATGGCCGGAGGCGACAAGCATTGCCCGTTCTCTACCTCTGAAGGATGTCTGGTATATACGGATCGTCCCTGGTCCTGTCGAATCTTTCCGTTAGAGCTCCAGGACAGCAAGGACATTAATCCTAGAGAAATAAGCCCTGCGTACTCGGTCCTCAACAGGCCTTTTTGCCAGGGTTTTACGGAAAATGGCACGCTTACCGTTAGAAAATGGGTCCAGGCACAAGGAACGGCTACGTACGAAAAGATAAACGCCCTATGGGCCAAACTAACCCTCAGTGAAAAGTTCCCTGCTCAGGGCCTTAGCCAGAATGAGATTCGTATGTTCTTCATCGCCAGCTACAGCCTCGACGAATTTGCTGAGCTTGTATCCAGGCAAAGCTTCCTTGACACATATAACCTTAAGAATGAGGATATTAAGTTAATCTTGAATGACGAACTTTCACTCTTTTCGTTTGCCTGCAGATGGCTTCGGCTGACCTTGCTTGGTGAGGAAATACCCCTTATCTGTGAAGAAGAAATCCTAGACCGAAATAATAACCAGGCTATCAGTTGATATGGTAATTGCCTCCACGCCACCGGGCATCAGAACATAGGTATCTTCGATCCCTATATGGCCTACCCCGGGGAATATAAGCTTTGGCTCAATGGCGAAGGTCATACCCGATTCCAACAGTATTGGATTTCGGGCTGAAAAAACTGGCAATTCATCGATTTCTAACCCAATACCATGACCGATAAATGGCATCCTGCCATCTCCATAGCCCATAAAGTGCTCTGCATAGCCAAGAGAGGCCGCCTTTTTGGCAGCCCATTCATAAATGCTACCACAGCTCTCACCCACCCTTATCTTTTCTCTGAGCCCGTAGTGTATTTCAAGTACCGCATCATAGGCCCTTTTTAGGTCGTCGGACAAACCTCCAAGGGCAAACATCCTCGTTTGATCGGTCATATAACCATTTACACAACCTCCCAGGTCAATGCTTGTCGGTTCTCCCGGAGCAATAACCTTGCTCGACGCCCCCTGGCCATAGGCCGGTGTGATACCCGCACCTCCCGTGGCCCCCTTAAAGTAAGAAGGTTCTGCCCCTGAAGGTCCGGACAGTATATGGCCGAAGAACAATTCCTGGTTCCAGGCACGCATGCGCATAAGCCCCTGGTGTCCGGCCCGGCGCAACCGATATTCAAGCTCGATCGAAAGTTCCAGTTCGGTCATCCCTGGACGTAATATATTCGGCACCTCCTCTATGACACTGTTCAACTGTTCCCCTGCCTCCCGCATCCATTTTAGCTCCAGGGGAGACTTAATCATTCGCACCTTCCGAATGAGCTCAGAAACATCGACTACTTCTGCTCCCGAAAAAACATCGGTCTTCAAATAAAGGTACTGCTTCGCGGGAATGACATCCATCTCCAGGCCTAAAACCTTAGGTATACTGTAGCCGTAGTCCTTGATTGTCTCCGGAATCTCCCGCACACTGCGGAGAGGCATAACAGTTTTCAGCGTTGATTCAGACATCGCCCTTACCAGGTTGCGCCTGACCATGAGGATAGGATCACCGCTCACCGGCACAAAGAGATAGGCATCCTGCATGGTGCCGCTAAAGTAATAAAGGTCCACATTCTGCTTTATAATTGCACCATCGATGGCTTGGGTGCGCATCTTTTCCTGTAGCCTCGCCGTACGGGACATCAAAACGTCGCTAGCAATAATGTACGCAGTATTCGGGGGTTCTGTCATATGTTTTAAGCCCCGTGCAAATTGTCTAAGTAACCGCCGGTGCTTTCGATCTTTTTTTAACTACGAAGCCGTGAAGATAACCATGCTTACGTCGGGAAGGGGAACAAAATGAAATAAATGTGATCCCTTGACAGAAAATATAAATAACCATATGATCCTTAACGAAAACAGCCACCTAAAGGAACATATCCATGGCTATCACTATCACAATAAAGACCACAAAACAAACCGAATTAATGGATATAACGGGGCAGGTACAACAGGTCTTGCGACAACACAGTATTAAAGATGGATTGTGTTATGTTTTTGTACCCCATACCACCGCGGGGGTTACTATCAATGAGGCGGCAGATCCAAGCGTGCAAAGGGATATTCTGGCAGTCCTGAATGAAGTGATACCTTTCCGTTTCCCCTATCTTCATGCCGAAGGCAACTCACCTGCTCACATAAAAGCCAGCATTGTTGGTTCTTCCGTACCGGTCATTGTCGAGTCCGGCAGGCCTCTGCTCGGTACGTGGCAGGGTATTTTTTTCTGCGAATTTGATGGCCCACGCACACGTAAAGTGTATCTAAAAATAATCTAGGCATCTCGCTCTCGCTTTCGCGCAAGACACACGGCGACCTATAGATAGTCACCGCGATTAAACTTAATCGTCTCAACGGCAACCGCGATGTTCGCTTCGTTCAGGATCTTTCTGAGTGGGTCGTCTGAGGGTAAGCTTTGAATGATCGGATCAAGTTGCTTTGCCTTCTCGCTAACCGAATCAAGCATAAGACCGACGTCTTTAAGGGTTCTTTTTGGATCAGCAAGGGCCGTGCAGTATTGATCAAAAAGCGTAATCAATTCTTCTCCCCTGACCATCCCGTTTAGTCTTGTATCTAGCGCCGTAGCAGAAACAGGATCAGTAAGGGGAACCGAAACCGGGCCGTTCAGTTCTTGCCCGAATGATGTTTGCTCTGTCTTCTCTACAGCCTTTCCAAAAATGTCACTAAAACATGGCCCGTCCACCTTTTTGGCAGGTCGCGACTGGCTTACATCACTAACCGAGCGATTCAGTGTCTCGTCTATCTTCATTGGTCTGCCTCCTTCACCTTTTTATCGGCAGGTATAACGGGTGACTTAAAGCTATTTTTTTCTCCTGTCAACTCCAGAACCCTATCCAGATACTTTAGAGCTTTTTTTTCTTCACCTCTCAAAGCGTACGCATCTGCAAGGTGTTTACATGTCTCCACGATAAGGGCCTTATTCTCAGCTGGAATACTTTTTAGGGCATCTTCAAGATGTACCAGGGCATCCTCAATTTTTCCTTGCTTAAGATAAGCCATGCCTAACGTATCCAAGTAGAGATAATGTCGCTGTCTGGCCAAGCAGACTGCCCTTTCAGACAATTTTTGAGCCTCATCAATGTTTCGTTCAGCCCTAAGGTAAAGGCTAGCCAGATTATTATAGGGATCTGGCCGAGCGGAATCTAAGGCTATAGCCCTTCTGTAGGCCTCTTCGGCCTCATTTTCCCGCCCTGTTTTCAGGTAGACATTCCCGAGATTAAATTGGGCTTCAAAAAAGTCCTTCTTAATCCTTAAGGCTTCTTTATATTCGCGCTCGGCCAAGTTATACTCTCCCCGCTGCTCATATGATACGCCCAGATCGTTGTGTTCCTCTGCTGCTAACGGATCAGTAACAAAGACCACTCCTGGTAATTTTCCACAACCGAATAAAACAATGATGAGTCCCACAATAACCGGGATTTTTCTTAAGGTGTCGGGATTGAAGCTCCCCGCAGCTTGCTGCGGGAATCTCCGTATGCAAGGTAAAATAAGCATAGTATTCGCTCGCTAACCCCGCTGCAAGCAGCGGGGAATGCGCTCACTAGCATGTTCATGCTACTTCTTTATGACCTTAGAAGCGGGCATAACAAAAAGGCAGAGATGATCCATCTTCGCCCAAGCAGATTCCAGCCGTTCATAGGGCCAGAGGGCATCAGCCTTGGTTCCGGCATGGACAAACATGAGTCTCTGTTCCTCGTTATAGCCTACAGCCACGAGGTAATGGGGATGCTGAAAGGCCGCAAAACCTTCATCTACCAGAATAATAACCGGCTCATCACGTTCAATGTGCAGCTTGAGGTCAGCTAGATTTCCTTTATAGACACGGGTGTAAAACCCCCTGCGGCGAGCAAAGTTTTCCAGGTCAGATATTAATGTCCCCTTTAGCGTTGGTGAGAAAACCTCCCTTGCAATCAGCTCCTCACTGGCCGTGTCACCGTAATAATGCAGGACACTGGCCAGGGCTGCTGGCCCACAGCGCTTATCTTTCTGATAGAAAAAAGGAACGGAAGAGATATAGTGCCCCCGTTCCCTTCCCAGCTTAACCGCCTCAACAATTTGGATCCTTCCAGATACGGTAGTGCAGGATGCTGAAACAAAACCTGCAGAATTAATGCAGTCAAACCTATGTGCCGCCAGGCCACTATTAGCTATCTTATAATGATTTTTCTGTCCAGAAGTTTAATAATAACGATCACCAAGATACCAATGACCAGCAAACCAATCACCGCACCTATCCCGTCTCCGCCTACGGTGATCCGATCAGAAAGGGAAGCCAGACAATGGATCTGTTCATCAGTCATGGAAGATAGCTTCGCTGAAATTTCATCTGGACTCAACCCAAAGTCTTTTAGCTTCTGCACGGCTAGTTTGTTTTCCAAGACCTGTCTGATCTTCTCTAGCTCCATATCCCGTTTAAAAGACGCTCCAGGGCTGCTCAAAAATGAGTCAGAAAGTGCAGCCGCGGCTAAACTCGGGAACAGGAGAAAACCCGCGAACCAAACCGCTACCGATAACACCAGAAACGGCCTTTTAAACATACTAAAAGTAGAGTCCATAACCATCTCCCCTCCTGCAAATCCCCAGAGTGTTAAGACTGAGACCTTGCTAACCATCTTATTTTTATCCTATCCCTAAAGTCAACAAATTTCCAAGTCCTTCCTCACCTTCTCCTCTCCTCTTTCTACATATCTCCGTTTCTTACAGTTTTTTGCCCGAAGCGGTATGATACCTACCTCTTTAGGATGCTCCATAGCAATCAAGGATCCCTTAGACCCGACTAACTACCCAACTATACTGAACATATTAGCCAGTGAATAAAACACATCTCTTAAGATATGCTTGTTTTTGCGGCAAGTTAGGGTATACTCTCCAACATACTTTATCCTTGAGGCTTCTGAAGCTAACATGCGCACAAAGACCGGCACTAAAAAAACCAAGGTAAAATTGTCGCCCACCAAGATAAGAATTGTATGTCCTAATTGCGGCAACGACACAGAGTTCTACGAAGTTGCCGATGGTGTTATCCTTACCACACGCTACATACAAAACGAAGACGGCAGCTTTACACCCGTAAGTGATGATTCGCAAGTATTTGGTGAACTCAAATTGTATTGTGGCGAGTGTAATGAAGATTTAACACTATTTCATAAACGTTTTCTCGAGATGCTCTTCTGATATAAGAATTGCTATGCGCCCCAAAATGATTATTAAGGATATGAAAACCTTCTCAGAAAAGTATCATACTTTAACCAGGGGTGACATAGTGGTCGGACTTCTAAATCTTAAAAAAACCGAGGAGGCAAAATTTCTCCATCTGGTAGAAAATGGTGTCAAAATATTCCCGACGGCCATTGCACAGGCTACCAGCCGCTCGAAGGCCACACAGGCCTATGTCCTGGGTGAATTTATGGTAGAGCACACCTTTGTAGCCCGGGGCAAGCAGGACTTAATCGAACAGATTACCAACTATAATGCCCACAACGTTGAGGATGTCATTACGAAGAAGGACCGATTAAATTGTGGTCTGGGCATTAACGTCTGGCCATCTATAGAGGCGGTCTATAACCATGCTTCGCTGGACCTGATGGAATTTCCCTTTGTCGTCCAGCCATTTGTCCAAAATGCCAAGGATATCAGGGTAATAATTATAGGCGACTATGTAGAGGCTTATGAAAGGCTCAATCTTTATAATTTCCGCAACAATATCTACTTCGGGGGGCAAAGTCGTCCACACACCCTGACCAAAAAACAGCTTGCCCTCTGCCGCCGTGTAATGAAAAAAGCCCGTTTTCCGTACGCCCATATCGACTTGATGCTAACCAACAATGAAACATACCTGGCAGAAATTAACCTTCGCGGCGGGCTGAAAGGCTCTCAGATTGACTATGACGAGTATGTACTATTGATCGACAAGATCCATAAAGATTTTATTAAGAACAACAGGTAAGTACTGTTTTCCCAGGGATCAATTCTGGCTTTTCTAGCTAACCTCAATAGACCCGGCCACTCAAAAAAGCAAGAAAACAACAAACCTCCCCCCATTGTCCTCAATTGTCGACAAATCAGGAAGAAAGATTTGGGGTCTAAGATGAACAAATAAAGGCATGAGCCATACAAACACGGCTCATGCCCCTCGCATCTTTTACGATAGCAGAGTAATATTTATACGCAGCCTGTCGGTTTCGGAAGACCAGCCATTTTGCAGGCTCCCTTGCCCGGTCCAGAAGGGTAAAGCTCGTAGATTTTCTTCAAGGGATAACCAGTTACCTTGGAGAAAACCCTGACCATCGGGGCAATCCCGTTCTTCTTGTAGTAGTCCTGCAAGAAACTAACGCACTTCAAATGCTCGTCTGTTAGCTCGCTGATACCTTCAATGCTCTTGACATAATCCATCCAATCCTCGTCCCAAGCCACCAGACCACTGGCCAAGAAACCGTCTTCGTCTACCTCGTAAGTTTTTCCTTTGTGCTCAATTGTTGCCATTATACTCCTCCTTCTTTCTTATCTTAATCTTTTAAGGTAACCTCCAGCAGAAAGTGAACCACACTTCATTAAGCGATTAATTGATTACTATAGCCACGAAACTTTGTCAAGTGCTAAAAATATAAAATTTGCGTCTGGCCTATATTGGGCGCAATTTCATACATTTCTATGCCGTGAGTTGACCTCTGTGTCGTGCATCGCGAGCCCGCACTTCAATGGATACTGAAAATTTTAGTGGAAAATTTTATAAAATATATGCTAAAGAGTATTTTTAATAGTCTTTTAAGCACGTTACCGGAAAGGAACAATCATGCCGATCGTATCAGTTAGAAACAAAGAATTCGAGGTTAACGAAGAAGGGTATCTGAAGACCTTCGATAGCTGGGCTGAGGAGTTTTCGCACGCAGTAGCAAAACACGAAGGGATAGAAGAGTTAACAGATGAACACTGGCGGGTAATCCGATACGTCCGTGATTACTATGCCAAGCGTGGCATTGCCCCTATGATCTTAAAGCTCCAGCGAGACCTCAACATATCTATCTGGCGGCTGCACGAACTCTTTCCTATGACTTCTGAAAGGGGTATTTGTAAAATTGCCGGGCTTCCCAAACCTACCGGTTGTATATAGTCAAAGGCCGCTCCAATCCAAAGAGTGTCTGATCAGTGGGCAAACAGTTTTTTCTTTCAAGTCCCCGGTCCCAATGTTTTTTCCTGAAGGATCCGAGATTCTCTTCACAATCTCTAAAGCTCGGCCGTATTCCTTGAAGGCTAAGTTCTTCAGAACGAGCAAGACACCTACTTCAAAATCCTGTCCAAAAGCAGTCGATGGGTTTCATCAAGCCGATAGAGCCCGGCCTCTTTGGCCCAATAACATGCGGTTTCATATTCTTCACGAGTGATATTTCGATTTAAATACCGGTTTCCGCTGGCCAGGCCACAGGGATGATAATGTCCCATGATGTTAACGTATGTATCCGCCGAAATCCCTCCTGCCAGGAAGGTAAAAATATCCCTTGAGCCGGCCATATCATCGGGGAGGACAAGATGTCTCACCAAAAGGCCGCGAACTGCCAGTCCATTCGCACCCATGGTAAGTGGGCCCACCTGACGGTGCATCTCATTAATGGCCTCACAAGCTACGGATGGATAATCCGTAACTCCGAAAAGCTTCCGGGCAATATCGGCGTCCCAGATCTTAAAGTCCGGCATATAGATGTCAATAATACCGTCTAGTTCTCTCAAACTGCTAACGCTATCGTAACCTCCGGTATTATAGACCAGGGGTATCTTTAGACCTCTGGCCATCGCCATTTCCAGAGCCCCCACAATCTGCGGAACCACATGGCTAGGAGTGATCAGGTTGATATTGTGGCAACCAATGTCCTGGAGTTCTATCATTATCTCCGCTAAACGGCCCATGTGGATCTCTCTCCCCACTCCGCCCTGGCTCATCTCATAGGTCTGGCAAAAGACACAGGCCAGATTGCAATGAGTGAAGAAGATGGCCCCAGACCCCCTGGTTCCACTTATGGGCGCCTCTTCACCAAAATGCGGCATGTAGTCCGAAAGCCAGGGACGGCTCCCTGTTCGGCAGAACCCAGTCTCATCTTGGAGGCGATCGACCAGGCACCTTCGCGGACACAGCGCGCAGGGACTGAGCAACCCAGAAAGGGTCCTCTGCCTTACTCGTAATTCCCCGGTTTTCTGGAGTTGCAGGAAGGAGGGATAGCTTCGGTCATTGAACCGGGGAATAATTAATCAAGTTTTCGATATTCTCCCGGGCAAAATCTATAGAGGGGTCAAGGTCAAGTGCGAATCTATACCAGCGAATAGCCTCAGCTACGTGACCCATTTCGCGCAGGTTGGAACCAATGTTAGCATAGTCTATGGCCGAAGAAGGGTCTATTTCTATAGCCTTTTCAAAGCAAGCCATAGATTTCGGGTGATCCTTTAGCTTATAATAACAAAAACCCATCAGGTTATGCACCTCTTTGAGTTCAGAATTACACTCCAGGGCCTTCTCCAGTTCATCCAGTGCCCGACTGTAATCCCCTGCCTCCTTGTAGCATAGCCCCCGATGGCAGTAAATACTACCCCTTTCCTTACCTTTGCTGTCAACACGCAGGGCACTTTCATAGCGTGCCAGGGCCTCATCGTAGCGGCCTTCTCTCTCATATGTGTAGCCGAGAAAGAAATGGACCTCATAACGATCGGGATAAAATGCCCTCATCCGCTCAAGCTCATAAACAGCCCTTCCGTTATCCGGAAACTGTGAAACCAGTTTGGCAGCGTGTAGACAGACACTATTATCCCTGGTACGCTCCCGAAAATGGTTGCCCGGAACGATCATGTAAACGGCAGGGACGCCCAGCAAGGGATGAGTAATGTCCACCGCATAGACATTGAGATTCCTTCCAGCTAATGCCCTGACGCAATTTTCCACTTCCACTTTCTGATTGACATGCGATATGTCGGGCAGGCTATCGATAGACATATTACGTTTACTTTCGGTCACATAATGGGCCTCTTCAAGTCTTGAAAATTTTGGCAGGCCGCTTTCCGCATATTTCCCCTCCGTATCAAAGTCGCCGGCAAGCTGTGCTATCTCCGTCAGGGCCCGGATAAGGGCCTTCTCTGGATGGGTAGCTGTCCCTGCGGTATAGACAATCTCACTTCGCTCTGGAAAGGTTGAAGGATCTAAAGCCAGTGCCCCCACCGTAGGTATTCCCATCTCCAGGGTAAAATCTTTTACAAAAAGGTTTATCCCTCTTGCTGCATACCTGGCGACCAAGTCTCTGGCCATCGGATCCCTCAACGATGACAGGTCAACAGCCGGAGTAGAAACCTGCCCATATGTAACCACGGACGACACATCCCGCTCCACAACCTCACACAATCCCTGCACAGCAGCCTCAGCCAGGGTGTTTCCGGCCGATGAGCCATTATACTCATTTAACGCATAAAACCATTGAATAGGAATCCACACCTTCTTATTACGGGTTAGATCGTAGGCCTCACTCCAAAAAAGGGGAAGCGTGGACCAGAGTCGCCTTGCTTTCTCCACTTCATCCGGAGCACCCAGGCTCTCATCATGCACTGATTGAATTACAGTCTCAAAAGGCAGCACCTCTCCCTGAAGGTGTCTGGCCTCAGAACAGATAAAAGACCTGCCCATAAAACTGAAAAGTGCATATCTTTCCATGAGTTCCATCAGGGCGCTGGCTTCCGCCTGTTCTGGAGTCCCACCCTTGCCCATCTGTTTATAGGTACCAACCACCTTAATAGCTTCTGACCCACAAATGCTCATGTAGACCGGGATGCCCAACCTGCCCTTATCAATGCGGACTATTTCCCTGAGAATCTCTTCCTTCACATTTCTCAACCGCTCTTTAACGAAGGCCACAGTCTCTTTGGGAGAAACCGCCTTGTCCTGGTCTATGGTATAAGTTTTGATTGAATCGGTTAATAACGATGCCATAAATACTCCCGTAATGGTCGCATCTGTGTGCGACTACCCAAGTGGAATCGGAGGCTTAATTATATATCAGGATTATCCCTCAAAATCAATGTCCTACCATTATGTTGTTGTCAACAAATAGAATTGTCCACTTTTTTACTGTCCTGGGAGAGCTTCAGAG
>CAYSYZ010000038.1:0-15671 GCA_964435205.1 uncultured Desulfovibrionales bacterium | reverse complement strand
GAGTACCAATTAGTCCAGGCCAGATCCAGAAACAAGGGGTAATGATAAAAGTTTTAAAGAGATACCCGGCGTGCCTTTTAGGCGTTATGGTTATGGTCTTCTCTCTTCTGTGCTACCCGAACAAAGGCCGCACCGAGGTCGATGTTGACACCAACCTAGGCGTTCCTCCGCCTGCAGTTATGTTTCCCGTGCCCCCATCCCTTGTCATGATCACGGGGACCCGGGTTTATTTTGTGCCCGATAGCCCGGTGGAGCTTTTCTTTTATCGTGGCTACTGGTATAGGCCGTACAGAGGGCGTTGGTACCGTGCTACCAATTATGAGGGGGCTTGGTACTACATTGCACCGCGCGCTGTACCCTCAGCAATCATAGGCCTGCCACCTGACTGCCGGCACATATCGCCTGGCAGGAAAAGGATTCCATGCGGAGAAATAATAAGGCACTGGAAGGACTGGGAAAAAGCCGAAAAAGGAAGTCGCAAGTGGTAGTTGTCTGCCGCATCTAGCAGAATGGCGGCCATGGACAAGGGCGTCGACTTACAGTTATTTGCAGGGTGTCCGAACTACGATCGGTTATAAGCAGACCTGGCCATATCCGCCAACGCCCCAAATCCACCGTCTAATTTAGCTATCAAGATTAAAATCAGTAGGTTATGGAGCATTCCTGATCACCAGCAAGATATTAGATGCAAGGCGCCGAGGAGCAACGACTGAGGCGTATGGAGCAATACGCCGCAAGGAGGAGCGATCGAAGGCAACGCCGCAGATGATGTCTTGATGGCGGATCAGGGACGCCATATTAAATTGACAATCTCCCTCTCAGTATATATAGTGGCTTTTGCAGCATAGCTACTCTACATATGGGAAAACGAACCTATCCTATCTTTTCACTTTCTCTTCTGCTTTTTGCCGTTTTGCTATCAAAAACGATTTGGGCGGCATCGCTCCTTACCCATGCCCCGATCACCTATCAAGAAATAGGGCCTGGTCTTTGGTTTGCAAAAGTAGACCTATACAATGAAAGACAAAAAGCGGAAACATTAGTTCTGGTTAAGGTTGACCCCAAAAAAAACCGATTTCGGGTCATGCATGATAAGGATGCCCAGACTATAGAAGACTGGCAGACGGCTACCGGGGCCAGCGTTATCTTTAACGGCGGTTACTTCCGTGAAAACTATGAGCCCTGTGCCCTGCTTATCAGCGATGGGCAGGTTAGAGGGCCAGCCCGCAATCGTTACATGAAAGGGATGTTTGTAGCAGAGCCCCACACCAAAGATTTGCCCCAGGCTACAATACTCGACTTTAAAAAAATGAGTCTGGTATCGATAACCAGCCTGCCCTGGAATCAAGGATTACAATCTTTTCCCATTCTCATAGGCCAGAGCGGAGCAATTAGAGTGGATCCAAGCCATCTCCGAGCCAGCCGCACCGCTATCTGCACCACTAAGAATGGCTTCATAATCGTGGTGCACAGTGAAAAAACCTGTTTTACGCTGCACGACCTGGCTAATTTCTTAAAAAACCTACCGCTGGACATTGAATGTGCACTGAATTTGGACGGTGGTTCGGCTTCTCAATTATGCGTAAAGACCGGAGGCTTAAATTACGCCCACTACGGGTGCCAGATGTCGACTTACACCGGAGAGCTCAGTGTAAGTCTTCAAACTAAAATCCCTACAGTAATCGGGGTGTTCCCGCGGTAGGGAAGCGACTTAATGCGTCAAGGTATTGTAATGGACAACAAAGTATTAAAAGCAATTTATGAAAGGCGCAGCGTACGGGATTTCAGCCCGAAGCCGGTTGACGAGCAACAGGTAATAGAAATGGTTCGTGCCGGCAGCTGGGCCCCGTCGGGGTTAAACAATCAGCCTTGGCGTTTTGTCATGGTCAAAGACCCAATAACAAAAAGAGAGATAGCGGCACAAACCCGATACCGATCCATAATTGAAGCGGCGCCGTGCATAGTCGCCGTTTTTCTGGACCGTGACGACATGTACGACGAAGTAAAAGACATTCAGGCTGTCGGGGCATGCTTACAAAACATGCTGCTAGCCGCTTATGCTCAGGATCTGGGAGCGGTATGGCTGGGAGAAATATTAAAAAACAAGGAACGGGTTCGCCAGATTCTTTCCATTCCGGCACACCTTGAGCTAATGGCCGTCGTAGCCATCGGCCATCCAGCACATCGCAACCAGACGTCAGGGCGTAAGGAGTTAAAAGAGGTCCTCTTAAAGACAATCTGATGAACAATAACCTAAGTAAATCAACAAAATTTTGCCAAGTTAGCAGGGTAAAACTAAAGTAAAAACGGAGGGAATCATGGGCACTCGAAAAAAACTGCTTGGATGGTCATGGTTACTGTCCCTTGGTTTTGTTGTAATGTTGGGTTGTGCCGGTACTCTAAAACCATCGCCGCCTGCCACCGAAGAGAAACACCTCTACGGCCCCCTACAGTCAAGTAGTGGCCCTTCGCCTACCTATTATGACTTCGATGATGTTCTTATCCCCCCAGAACTAAAACTTGACACCCATAAGTCCATGGTTATAAGCACATCTACCTTCAGCGGTGGAGTACTGGTGTTCAATGGATATGTGGATTCAGCTTCGCTCGTCGACTTTTTTCTTAACAATATGGCCAAGGATAACTGGCAACTAAAAGGAAGCATCAAATACCGCCATACGGTACTTACGTTCGAGAAGCCAGGCAAAGGATGCGTAGTTACCATCGGCGAACAGACATTTAATACACCGGTTGAGATCTGGGTTGGTGTCCTGCATGAACCAAAGACTGGACAGCTACCTATGCGACCGCTGAAGCCTTAACACTATGAATCGATCCCCACTTTTGTCTAAAAAAATCCTGCTTGGGGTAACGGGCAGCATAGCTGCCTATAAGGCGGTAGAGCTTGTGCGAAATCTGTCTCTACAAGGTGCCTCCGTCACAGTCGTAATGACTGAAAGTGCCCGCAAGTTTATCAGCCCTACTACCTTTGAAGCAATTTCCGGCAACATAGTTTATACAGATATCTTTAATAACCCGGCAGAGGCGGTCCCACATATCAACCTGCCGCGAGAGGCCGATGTTCTCGTAATTGCCCCGGCTACAGCCAACTCTATCAGTAAGATGGCCGCTGGTTTAGCAGACGATCTCCTTTCCACCATGGTTTTAGCCACCAAAAAGCCGGTCCTGGTCTGTCCGGCTATGAACAGCAGCATGTATGACCATCCGGCAATCCAATGCAACCTTGAAAAGCTCAGCAAATACGGGTATCAAATCATTGAGGCGGAAAGTGGTCCCCTCGCCTGTGGAGATGAAGGACCGGGCCGCCTGGCAGACCCGTCTGTCATCTGTGAAGCAGTAACAACCGTCCTGGAAAAAAAAGACCTTCAGGGTCAAAAAGTTATTATTACCGCCGGGCCGACGGAAGAACCAATAGACCCCGTTCGCTTTATTTCAAACCGTTCATCCGGCCGGATGGGATATAGTTTGTCCCGCGTGGCAAAAAGGCGGGGAGCGGAGGTTATACTCATAAGCGGCCCCACCGGTCTCGCCAAACCATGGGGCATTGAGCTCGTACCGGTACGTACCGCAATGGAAATGCACAAATCTGTGATGTCTTATTTTGATTGGGCCACTGTCGTGATTAAAGCAGCAGCAGTGGCGGACTATGGATTACCGGACGTATTTCCGGAGAAATTGAAGAAAACAGCACCAGAACGGACACTTACGCTCACGAAGACCCCGGACATACTTAAAGAATTGGGTAAGAATAAAAAACAACAGATTTTGGTAGGTTTCGCCGCAGAAAGCAAAAACTTGGTAGATGAGGCTCGGCGAAAATTACAGGAAAAGAATCTGGACTTAGTCGTGGCCAATGACATTACGGTTCCGGGAGCCGGTTTCGGAACCCATACCAACCAGGTTAAGATCATCTCAGCAGATGGTGAGGTGACGGATTCTCCGCTGCTTGGCAAAGAAGAGATAGCCTACCTCATACTGGACAAGGTTGTGGAGACCTTGCAAAGAAAAAAGGGCACCGTGAGAACTTCCGGCGGCATCAAGTCCTGACCATGAAAGATCACCACCAGGAGATATCGGAATTACTTGACCAGTATAAGGACTATCTCCGTTTCCGTAAGGAAATGGGACTCCCTTTTTTATCCGCATCACCTTACAGGGCATTGTGTAAAAACATGCAGGCGCGCCAAAGACAGGATCCGGGGCACATAGTCACGCTGGATGACGTACGCCGCGAACTCGGCGATTGTCGACGCTGTAAACTTTTTAAGACCCGTACGAACATAGTATTTGGTAGTGGTAATGAACGAGCCAAGCTGGTTTTCGTGGGAGAAGGGCCGGGACGGGACGAAGATATTCAGGGCGAACCGTTCGTCGGTGCCGCAGGAAAGCTCCTGACACGCATCATTCAGGCCATAAAACTGACCCGTGAAGATGTATACATATGTAATGTCGTCAAATGCCGACCACCGAATAACCGTGTCCCGGCAAAGGATGAAATAGAGACCTGCAAACCGTTCCTTTTAAAGCAGCTGGATGTAATAGAACCCAGACTTATCTGTACCCTGGGGACGATAGCCGCTCAAACCTTGCTGGAAACAACCGCACCGGTCGGCATCTTGCGGGGCCGTTTCCATGACTTCCGTGGCGCGAAGCTGCTGGCCACTTACCATCCAGCATATCTGCTGCGCAATCCGGTCAAAAAGCGCGACGTCTGGGAAGACATGCAGCTGATCCAGAAGGAATACGAGGCATCATGATTACTATCGGGCATAGATGCCTCTTCTTTGTGGTCTTGTGCCTTATCTTTACTATGGCCGCAGCGTCAGCAGCTATGGCCTCCGGGCCTATCCATGTAATAGAAGTAGAAGGTGTCATAAATCCGGGATCAGCCAAATTTATTACTGATCACATCGAGCAGGCTGAAAAAGAGGGTGCGCAGTGTCTGGTCATAAAATTGGATACCCCGGGCGGACTGGAAACTGCCATGCGTTCCATAATTAAAGGGATATTGAACTCTGCTATCCCTGTCGTGGTCTATGTCTCTCCAGGTGGCGCCAGGGCTGCCTCTGCCGGCGTCATGATTACCATGGCCGCACATGTCGCGGCCATGGCCCCTGGAACAAATATCGGTGCTGCTCATCCGGTAAACATAGGCGGAAAAGACATGGATAAAGAGATGGCGCGCAAGGCGGAAAATGACATGGTAGCCTTCGCCCGGAGCATTGCCGAAAAGAGGAGCCGCAACGCCACCTGGGCAGAAGACGCTGTCCGCAAAAGCGTCTCCATTACCGAAAAAGAGGCCCTCGATCTGAAAGTCGTTGACCTCATTGCCCAGGACAGGAACGATCTTTTTATCCAGCTTAATGGCCGCCAGATTCAAACCGTCGCTGGCCTGGTAAGGCTCAACACGAGCAAGGCCCGGGTTATTACCTTCAGCGAAGGCTACAGTGGAAAGATTCTGCGTCTTATCGCTGATCCGAATATTGCTTACATCTTGATGATGATCGGACTGGCCGGCCTTTACTTTGAACTGGCCCACCCCGGAGCGATCTTTCCGGGGGTGGTGGGAGCTATCAGCCTCCTGCTGGCCTTTTACGCCTTCCAGACCCTGCCGGTAAACTACGCCGGTTTTTTACTCATACTTCTTTCGGCTGTACTTTTCCTCCTGGAGATCAAAGTGGTCAGCTATGGCCTGCTGGGTCTGGGGGGAATTATTGCCCTTATACTGGGATCAATGATGTTATTCCAAGGTAAAGAACCTGCTATACGACCTGCCCTGAAGGTCCTGGTTCCAACTGTTGCCGCCGTTTCCATTTTCTTCACCGTCGTAGCCGTCCTCGCTATCAGGGCAGTCAGCACCAGGCCAAAAACCGGTTCTCCGGCCCTGATCGGAGAGACAGGTGTGGTCAGAGAATGGTCAAAGGCTAGGGGAAAGGTCTTTGTTCATGGAGAGTACTGGAATGCCGCATCGGATGAGATCCTGGAAAAGGGTACTGAAGTCGAAGTTGTAGCCGTTGACCGCCTTTTACTTAAGGTTCAAAAGAAGAAACAATCGTAGGAGGGTTTTATGCCGTTTTCTTTATTAATAATACTATTTCTTGCCGCCTTATTTCTTGGTAGTGCCTTGCGCATTCTCAATGAATACGAAAGAGGTGTCGTCTTCCGCCTGGGACGTGCTATCGGGGCTAAAGGACCGGGGCTGATCATTCTTATTCCGGGCATCGACAAAATGCGAAAGGTGGATTTGCGCACCGTAACTCTCGATGTTCCTCCCCAGGACATCATAACCCGGGACAATGTCTCGGTTAAGGTTTCGGCCGTGGTCTATTTCCGGGTGATGGATGCAACCAAGGCTATTATTGACGTTGAAAACTACTTGTTTGCCACGTCTCAGTTTGCTCAGACCACGCTCAGAAGCGTCTGCGGGCAGGCTGAAATGGACGATCTGCTGGCCGAACGAGACAAGATTAATACAAAGATTCAAGAGATACTGGATATGCACACCGAACCCTGGGGGGTCAAGGTAAGTGCGGTAGAGGTAAAACAGATAGACCTACCCGTCGAGATGCAGCGGGCCATGGCCAAACAGGCGGAGGCGGAAAGAGAGAGACGGGCCAAGGTCATAAATGCCGAAGGTGAATTTCAGGCCGCAACCAAGCTGGCCGAGGCCGCAGATATCATCGGAAAGTATCCTATGGCCCTACAATTACGCTATCTCCAAACCCTGAAGGAAGTAGCAGCAGAAAATAATTCCACAACGCTCTTTCCCGTTCCCATAGATCTGTTTAAGCCCTTTTTGTCGGCTATGGAGGGCAAGAAAGGGGAAGGCTGATTACCGGCCGCAGAATTTTCCCCGTAACCGCTCCAAAGATCGCCTATTAGAAAGGGCAGGGCTTAACGGCTTACATAGCACACTCGTCCAGAGGATGCCAGATTACAAAATGAGGGAGTGGCAGTTGCTACTTCCTGGCCTTTACCAATTTCAACCCCTGGCATATGAACAAGGCCAGATCACGGCTTGATTCGGGCTTTGGTAGTATCATGAGGATATTGGACTCCATATCGTAAACTTCTTTGGTTAAAGGCATGTCGTTAGTCATGATCGATATCATGATTTTCGGAAAGTGTTTTACGAGCGCCCGTGAAATGCCAAGGGCATCAAGATTGGGGGGCTGATGCATGATTAATACAGGGGCCTCAGGCCGCAAAGACAAGAGCTGCAGGGCTTCTGTCTCGGATTTTGCCAGATGTATCTTAATATGTTTTGCAAAGGGCTCTCCACATGTGACTTGACAGATGAGAGTTTCGTCCGTGCTGACAAAAATAACGTGAGACTCCTCGGTCATGGCCCATCTCCCTTCCTATAGGTATGGTCCACCGCAAGTTCTTTTGCCGCTGATATTGCCTATCGGACATTTCGTGCTTTTTCTTAAATGGATGAGGGCTTATTTTTTCTGATTGCAGTGCGGACTGATTTTTTTTGCGTCCCCTTTCCGGATCAGCAAGATTCGCTAAAAACACAGCGAATGGACGCGAGTAGGCCTTTTGTACTGGACGAGATCAATCTCTGCCGGTGCCTGGCATAAGGGTACGTAGAACGTCCTCCTTGCCGATGATACCAACCAGCCTGCCCTGATCTACAACCGGCAGGGTGTGGATCTTTTTCCTCACCATAATAGTCGCGATTTCCTCCAGGGTGGTCTCCGGGTCTACGGTTACAGGATCAGGCGTCATGGCCTTTTCCACTGTAACCGCGGCTATTTTCTGCACCTCTTTCTCAAGATTCTTGTATGACGTCAAGGGGATAAACGAATCCAGAAGGGTAAAAAAGGATGGCAGGGGCGCTTTTTCTTGCTGGGTGATCAGGTCACTCTGACAGACGATCCCTATCACCCGACCCTTATTGTCCACCACTGGCAGGCCGTTGACATGGTTATCCAGCAGCAATCTTGCAGCCTCAGTGATCTTGGTATCCGCCGAGACAGTCATTACCTCTTTTTTCATGATTTCTTTAGCCTTGAGCATTTCCTACCTCCTCGCTCAGAAACTCACCGTTAAATAGAAAAAACAAACTCCCGCTCGACGAACTCGAACTTTCTCCCCGCCAGATGAGCAATTGATTCACCTATGCTGATAGAGGCCGTAGCCGCAGGAGAAGGAGCATTCAAAACGTGGATCATCCTCTCCGCCTCGACAATATGAAAGTCGTTCAGGAGGAATCCATTCGCATCCAGTGCCTGTGCCCGCACTCCGGCTCCGCCTGCACAGAGGTCTTCAACCTTCAGATCGGGAATCATCCTCTGAAGGGCCTTAACAAATGCCGCCGGGTTTAAGGAACGATAGAATTCGCCTATCCCGGTCTTCAAATACCGGCGGACCAGTTTCCAAAATCCCCGATAGGTTACGACCTCCAGGGCATCTTTTACAGAAAAGCTCCATTTTTCATAGCCCTCCCGTTTAAGCGCCAGGACCGCGTTCGGGCCTATTTCAACGTCACCCTCTATCGTCCGTGTAAAATGAACGCCGAGAAAAGGAAAGGCTGGGTCCGGCACCGGGTAGACCAGGTTATTCACCAGGTATCGTCGTTCCGGAATCAACCGGTAGTACTCTCCCCGGAAAGGCACGATTTTCACCCCCGGATCCAGACCGCACAGCCGGGCGATGCGGTCACTTTGGAGACCGCCGCAGTTTACCAGGAAACGGCAGCGTACTTCCCCCCGGCTGGTTTCAAGGACCAGTCCATCTCTTTCACGCCGGCAGCGCATTACCTGGGTTCCGGTAAAAATATCACCCCCTTTACCTCTCACCTCACCGGCAAATACATCGGCTACCTTTGCATAATTCACAATACCGGTTTCAGGGATAAAGAGCCCGGCCACACAATCGACATGAGCCTCATATTCGCGAACCTCTTCCGGTCGTAATTTCCTGATGCCTTTGATTCCATTGGCCGATCCTCTGCGTTCCAGATCCTCCAGCACCGGCAGCTCCTGTTCGCTGACCGCAACGATGATTTTGCCGCAGCGCTCGTGTGGAATATCATGTTTCCGGCAAAAGCGGTACATGGCTTCCCGACCAAGGATACAGTGCCTGGCCTTGGAGGATCCGGGTTTATAGTAGAGACCGGAATGAATGACTCCGCTGTTATGTCCGGTTTGATGGGTCGCAAGGCGATCTTCCGCCTCCAGCACAATCAGGGAAATTTGAAAACGGTTCACTAGTGCCATGGCGGTGGCCATCCCGATGATTCCTCCGCCAATAATCGCAACCTCGTACCTTGACTTCCCGGTCAACTTATTTCCTCACGAGTGTGGTCACACGTGACCAAATAATATCATAATTGCACAACGGCTTAAACTTTTCGAATGACGATAGGTCAAAAAACGGGGAACCGGAAGACGATGGTACTCCCGTCTCTATCCTTGCTGAACCAGTAAACCGAAAGCCCCACCCAGCTTTCGTACCATATCTGTGAAATAGGCAGGCAGGGGAACTTCCCGGTCAACAAGCAACACCCGAAGCTCTTCCGCACGGAAGAGAATGGATGAGCTGTCGATGCCTTCCTGGCTATCACAGAGAAACTTAACCCGGAGGGCATCCGTCAGCGGAATGCCCATTTCCTCGTACTCAGTGGCGATGTTTTTCATTTCCGCTTCGATATGGGCCTTGTTTTCCTCGGCAAAGGTTGCAAAAGGTTCTTCCGAATTAGGCGTGCCAAAAAGATCGTTGACGATGGCTCCGGACAGCTTATTAATATATGATATCTCGCCATCCGGGTACTTCCGAGAAAGACGAGTCTTCAATTTCTTGAAAAAGATCATTTTGATGACATCAACCCCTTCCCTCATGATAGGGATCAATTTACTCTCAAACTGCACGGTGCCTCCCTCCTGCAAAATGCTTTCTAGTATCGCTTAGAATACTACATCTGAAACCGTCTCGCTACAATAGTTGGTTTGAAGGTTGCATCTTTTTAGAAGAAATCGATATACTTTAGAGAGAAGATAAAACGCCAAGGGAGGGCACAATATATGAAGATCAAAATACTCTCATGCCTAATGACCCTTTTATTTATTTCGGGCCCCTTAGGTTGTGCAACGGTCCCGGAGGAACATAAGGGCGCGGCAACCGGTGCAGCAATCGGAGCGGCAACTGGTGCTGCCGCCGGTGCCATACTGGGGAAAGAAGGCAGCAGAACTGGAGCTGCCATACTGGGTGGCCTTGCCGGCGCCCTTATCGGCGGCACAATTGGACATTATGCCTATGATACAAAAAGGACTAGAGAAGAAACAGTTCAGACATACAATTATCAGCCATCGATGGGGACAATAGTAAGGATTGAAGATGTTTCCATAGTACCCGGCACCGTAAGGCCCGGAGATAGGGTTGAACTCAAGCTAACGTACGCCGTGCTCGGCGCAGCTCCTGATAGCGAGATAAGCATAACCGAGATGAATGAGATAAGGCACGAAGGTACACTCGTTGGCAAACCAGAGGTTAATGTAACGCGTCGTGGCGGTACGTATACCTCCACTATTCCCGTGTTCCTACCATCAAACGCCAAAAAGGGGCTGTATAATGTCGTGATGACTGTTCAGTCTCAGACCGCAAGAGACTCTAGAGAGACGTCCTTCTATGTGCAATAGAATATGCACACCGGACGGCGGATCCCGGCCGGCAGGCTTTAGAGGATATATCCACCGGACTAGCGCCTACCAAGCCTTTGACTTAAGTCAAGGACATCTGCCTCCTTAGCGTTTATATTGGAACAAAAAACGCCAAGGAGGCAAAGACATGCCTGCAGAAAAACAAAAAGTAGACTGCGAAGCCTGTCCCCTCGGGAAAATGATGGGTCAGAAGGGATGCCCGGGTACAAAATTGAAGTTAAGAATACGCGAATGGCTTAAGAAACATTCGACCCGGAGTAATGGGAGGGAGCAAGACTACTAAACCAAACCACGAAAAGCTGACGGAGGCTAAATTATGCCCACATGTCCGGGACAGAATACCGCGCACTGGAAACCAGGGGATATCTTCGAGGTCCCCTGCGTGGCATGCGGCACGCCGGTGGAATTCTTCAAGGACGACAGCTCACGTAAGTGTTCCGGTTGCGGACTTAGATTCAGGAATCCTCGTCTCGACGTAGGCTGTGCCCAGTGGTGTCCCTACGCGGAGCAATGCCAGACTGAGCAGAAATCTGCTGCCCGTAAAACCGAAAAACGTCCGGATGCTTAACCGGCGAGTGCCGGAAGAGGCTGTGAGCGCACATTAAGTGAGCAAAAAGGAGGCCAAATAATGGACGATAGACCAAAAGGCGCTTTTATCCAGCGAGACCAAAAGACCTACGCCATCGTGCCCAGAACCCCCATGGGACTGGTAACGCCAGAAGTCTTGGAAAACATAGCCCGGGTGGCCCGGAAGCATCAGATCCCGGTTATCAAAATAACCTCGGCCCAGCGTATGGCGCTGGTTGGCGATGAATTCAAAAAAGCCGTTCTCTAATAGTCCTGCCACTATATTAAATGGCCGTTCCTCGGAACCCGGCCCTTCCGTGCACAACACCTTTGTTTGAGGTCCCGGAAGAAACAGCTGCCGTCTAGCTGTTTCTCTTTCTATGCCCGGAACTGGTCTCACCTCAATGACGCCGAAGAACAGCTGACCTTAGTTCCTCTATTTCAGAGGGCGTAAAAAAGGACCCGCAAACCCGCACTGAAGAGAGCTACAAAAAGACTCAAAATCTTGATCTCAGGAACGCCGGCAGTTTTGGAGCGGGAAACCCAGCCAAAATAGCACCGGTAGTGCAGTCTCTGCATTTTGTTGCCAACACCGCTTTTTTTTGATAACTTTAAATAGTTTTAAGTACTTAACACAGAAAAGGGATATATAATTCTCGTATCCCTCCTGGGTAAAGCCATCTATCCTATGAAAACCAGTTTATTGGTGCTCGTTTTTCTCCTGGTAGCGCTTTCGTCAGGCGAGGGAGAACTGCGGCATGAAAAAGAGACCTCCCCGGTCTCACGGGTACCCATTCTTCTCTACCACCGCTTCGGCCCCGCAGTTGTGGACAGTATGACAGTGACCACAACCACTTTCGGATCTCACCTGAAATATCTCAGGGATAATGGCTATACAGTGATACCCCTCAGGGATCTCGTAAATTCCCATCTCAGGAAGTCGCCGCTTCCCCCGCGGTCAGTGGTGATTACCGCCGATGACGGTCACAAATCGGTCTATACATCCATGTTTCCCCTGGTAAAGAAATACCGTGTCCCGGTGACGCTTTTTTTATATCCTTCGGCCATATCCAACGCCCCATATGCCATGACCTGGGACCAGCTAAGGGAGATGAAAGAAACAGGGCTTTTCGACTTCCAGTCTCAAACATACTGGCATCCCAACTTCAAGAAGGAGAAAAAGAGGTTAAAGCCAGATGAATATAAAGAGTTTGTAGAGTTGCAGTTAAAAAAATCAAAAGACAAACTGGAGAAAGAGCTCCAGGTCAAAGTGGATATGCTGGCATGGCCCTTTGGCATCTACGATGACGAACTTATTGGCAAAGCTGTCGAGGCGGGGTATGTTGCTGCATTTACCATGGAGCGGTGGCATGCCAGTACCGGTGACAACCTCATGACGCTGCCACGCTATCTTGTGGTCAACGCAGATAAGGGAAAGGTATTTGAGACGATACTAGCGGGAAAGTGACCGCAACGGAAGACGATGAGTAAGGGATGTAAGAACCTCACGCTAAATTTCTTCGGGATACTCTTTGTATTGATGCTAGGGTACGGAACCGCCTACGCTACGGTATATACAACCGGGAAAGTACTCGATTTTGTCACGAAAAAACCTATACCTGGAGCCTTCGTCACGTTGAACAACAACGTTGTACTCACTGATGAAAAGGGCTTCTTTATCGTGAAAACCACGGGAATAAAAGTGGCGGTGAGGGCTTACGGATACATGAGAACCGAGCGGGCTATCACGCCTCTAATCGGCCCACCTCTTGACATAGAGTTGATGCCTTTCACACCGAAAGCCCTCTATCTTTCCTCTTTCGGCATAGGGAGTAAGACCTTGCGGGAACCTGCGCTCAAGCTCATAGAACAAACCGAGCTCAATGCACTGGTCATAGATGTAAAAGGTGACCGGGGCATTATAACGTACGCCAGTTCAATCCCTCTGGCCTCTGAAGTCGGCGCTCAAAGACTGATTATCATTAAGGACATGCGAAGCCTGATGAAATCCTTAAGAGAAAATGGCATATATACAATCGCACGTATCGTGGTGTTCAAGGACGATCTTCTTTCTCTGGCCAGGCCTGGTTTTTCCGTAAGGACCCGGGGCGGACAGATATGGCGCGATAGAGAAAACCTTGCGTGGGTGGATCCATTCAAAAAAGAGGTATGGGATTACAACATAGATATTGCGGTAGAGGCCGCACGATATGGATTTGACGAGATACAGTTCGATTATGTTCGGTTTCCCGACGCAGCCGGACTTATATTTTCCATGTCCAACACAGAGGAAAACAGGGTAGGGGCCATCTCCGGTTTTCTCACGGAGGCGAAAAGGAGGCTTACGCCGTATAATGTTTTTCTTGGCGCAGACATCTTTGGCTACGTATGCTGGAATCTCGACGATACGAAAATCGGGCAAAGACTGGAAGACCTCATAGTACATGTGGAATATCTGTCTCCGATGCTCTACCCTTCGGGGTTTCAATACGGGATTCCGGGCTATAGAAATCCGGTGGCAAATCCTTATGAAATTGTTTATCTTTCCCTTAAAAGGGCTCAGGATCGCACACATCTTCCCTCTGTTCGCTTCAGACCATGGCTGCAAGCATTTCAAGATTATGCCTTTGACCGCAGACACTTTAAAAGTCAACAAATAAGGGAACAGATAAATGCTGCGGAAAAGTTTGGCTGCCACGGCTGGATGCTCTGGAACCCCCGTAACATTTATTCCGGGGACGGGCTCAAAGAACGCAGTTAGAATTTTTCGTTGGTTATGACGACTACTGCTCGAAGAACCTTAAGCTTACACAGTGAACAGATAGAGATTGTTTTCTTTCCGAAAGTGGGAAAACAATAAAGAGCAAGATTATGGAGAAGTGAACCTTGCAAACTACCCTAATCCGAATGAGAACGGCCTGCCTCACGCTCATATTATGCCTCCTGGTTGCATCACTCCTGGCGCCGATAGCGCCGGCGCGGGCCGCAGATGCTTCTCCGGGATTGTGCGAAAAGCACCTGGTGACCATCGCGGAGATTGCTAGAAAGGCGATTTGCGCCGGCCAAATCCCCGGCGCCGTAGTCCTGATCGGAAATCAGGACCGGGTCGTTTACTGCCGGTCATTCGGCCATCGCGCAATAGTTCCGAGTAAGCTACCTATGACGGCAGACACCATCTTTGACCTGTCTTCCCTCACCAAAGTGATTGCTACCACCACCGCAGTGCTCCAATTGGTGGAAAAGGGCAAACTGTGTCTTGAAGACCCCGTGGCCCGATACTGGCCGGAGTTCAAAACCAATGGAAAGGAGCACATCACGGTTCGTGAACTCCTCACGCACTATTCAGGGCTCAGGCCAGAACTGGACCTGAAGCCGACCGGCTACGACCGGGCCATCAGGATGATTGCCGCAGAGAAACCCGTGTTTCCTCCGGGGACGCGTTTTGTCTACAGTGATATCAATTTTGTGGCCCTGGGCGAGCTTGTTCGTCGAATTTCCGGTCAGCCGCTAGACGTGTACTGTGCCCGGCATATCTTCAAGCCGCTGGGCATGAAGGACACCAGCTTCAGGCCCTCGCCGGCAGTACATCACCGCATTGCGCCCACCCAGTACCAGGGAAGCGGAAAGATGCTTTTGGGAGAAGTTCATGACCCCATGGCTTGCAGCATGGGAGGCGTGGCCGGCCACGCCGGGCTTTTCTCCACAGCCCATGACCTTTCGATATTTGCACAGATGCTCCTTCACGGAGGCAGCACAAAACATGTGCGCATCCTGAGCCCCCTTATGGTTCAGAAGATGACCACACCCCAGACGCCGCCCAACAAGATGGCTTTGCGAGGACTCGGCTGGGACATCGACTCACCTTTTGCCTCAAACCGGGGTGCACTTTTCCCCGTGGGCTCATACGGCCATACGGGTTTCACCGGAACCTCCATCTGGATTGATTCGGTTTCCAAAACCTACGTCATCGTCCTGACCAACAGGGTTCACCCGTACGGCCGGGGAGACGCCGGTCCACTGCGAAGTAGGATCTCAACCCTTGTCGCCGCCTCCCTCGGACCGGTTTCGGCGGAACAGGTCCTGGCCAGCCGCCCCTCGTTAACGGGCTACTACGAACTCATGAAGAGTTATCGCGTGCAAGGAGCGCGCAATGGCAAGGTGCAAACCGGGATCGACGTCTTGGAAGCCGGGAGGTTCGCGCCGCTGTGCGGACTCCGTGTGGGCCTCATTACCAACCATTCCGGCCTGGACTGGGCGGGACAGCGTACGGTAGATGTGCTCTACCGAGCGCCAGGAGTAAAGCTGGGGGCGATTTTCAGCCCGGAACACGGCTTTTTGGGAACCGCGGATGAAGCCGGTCCACTGAGTTCTATCCGCGAGCCCAAGACCGGTCTGCCCATTTACAGTTTGTACGGG
>CAYSYZ010000037.1:9326-15786 GCA_964435205.1 uncultured Desulfovibrionales bacterium | reverse complement strand
ATCGGCTCAAGGACAGTGTCCAGCAGAAAAAGTATGCCGTCCTTGAAGTCCTTCGGAATCTTATCCGACGGCCTGAAAGACAGCCAGTCCAGGACATGTTCAAAAACATCGATTATCTTGTCCTGTTCCTTCAGGTAGTCGAAGAGCTGGAACTTATCCACGACCATCAAAGTTCCTTTTGGGAGATGCCCTCTGATGCGTCTTTTGATCGCGTCAGCCGCGTGCTCCAGGTCCGATACGTCGTGTCTCAACCGCTCAAAGGTTTCGCAACCATCCGTCAGGTAACACCTTACCGCCTCCTTAAATTTTGAGGCACCCTCCCGCACCTTTTCCGCATGTTCCTGAAGTCCCTTAAAGGGCGAGAACATGAACACCGAAATCAAAGGAATCCGCATAGACCCTCCCCGTCTTTAAAAAAGGACCATATATAGGATTTTGTAAATAATCATACTGGTAATCGCGGCAGTGGGGACCGTGATAAACCAGTAAAGCATAATCTGGAACACTATCCGAAAATTCACTGCCTCGATACCTCTGGCCAGCCCCACTCCAATCACAGACCCGACCGCCGCATGCGTGGTTGAGACGGGAAGCCCAAGTTTCGAGGCCAGGAGAACTGTCGTAGCCGCACCAAATTCAACCGAAAATCCACGCGTATTCGTCAGTGTGGTAATTTTATGTCCCAGGGTTTCGATGACCCGATGGCCCCACATGGCGATACCGCAGGCGATGCCCACCCCTCCAAACACAAGGAGGGAAGCCGGTACGGCCACCGAACCGCCGACAGATCCACCATGTACGAAAAAATAGATAAGCGCCAACGGACCGATGGCATTGGCCACGTCATTGGCCCCTTGAGAAAGCCCCATATAGCAAGCGGTAACCAGTTGCAGGTGACGAAAGGTATGTTCCACACCTTCCTCCCCACTTTTTTTCGTATGCCGTTGCAACAGGTATTTTCCGACATATCCAATTAGAGAGGCCATGGCCAGAGATAAGCCGGTGGAGGTGATGTTATCCAGCGCCATTCTTTTTCCCAAAGGTGTCTTACACAGAAAAGACATAATTACCACAAAAAATGTGGTGCCGATGAAGTATGGGGACAATCTAAACGCCCTGGCCAGCAATTCCTCCCGCGTTAATATAAATCGGTAAATGATCTTGAAAACAAAAAATGACAGGACCATGCTAAAAATAGGAGAAACGATCCAGCTCGCCGCTATACCCGCCATCTTCCACCAATTAACGGAGGAGAAGCCACCCACCATGATGCCAAAACCGACCATGGCACCGACGATGGAATGAGTGGTGGAGACGGGAAGGCCCTTCCAGGTGGCAAAGAATACCCATAGCGCGGCGGCGATGAGTGCGGAAAGGGCCCCAACAATCGCCACCCTTGGGTCGGTCAGGACCTCGGGAGAAACAATTCCTTTACTTATAGTGTCAGCCACGTGAGATCCTACAAAAATTGCTCCCACCACATTGAGGATGCCGGAGATAAATAATGCCTGTCGCAGGGTGATGGCCTTGGCACCAACGCTGGAGGCCATGGCATTTGCAGCATCGTTGGCCCCGATATTCCAGGCCATGTAAAACCCAAAAACGTACCCGGCGACAAGGATCGAATATTCAAAACTCATGGTTATCCTGGATCAAATCAGTAAGCGCCCTTGATTTCCGTGTTATTATACCGCCGGCCTGGTGTGGCGGCCGACATTCTGTTCAAGTTCTGCCAGGAAAAGATCATAATCCCGGTACAGTATAGTCCTCAAACCCCGAGAAGCTGCCCGCCTGATGTTCCCCTCGTGGTCATCTATGAACAGGGCCTCCGGCGGCGAAACACCGAGCGTCCGGACAACGTCGTCAAATACGCTTGGGTCCTTTTTGCCCTTCCCCAGGTAGTAACTGTTGAACACCCGGTCAAATTCATGAAGAAAATGATCTCTCTTATCCAGAATGCCGAGCCAGTCGGTCTGATCACTCAGGATGGCGGTAATGAGGCCTTCGCGCCGAAGGTTGCGAACAATCTCCATCATCTTCGGACGCAGGATAAAGCGCTCAACGATCTCCCGGGTGAGCTGGACATCGCTTCCGTGGATGCCGGAACGCTGGCGCATCATGTTCCAGAAATCCGCCTCACTCCCGTGGCCGATTACGTATCCTGATTGGTAAATGACTTCAACTGCCAGGCGCTGCAAAACAGCTGGATCTACACCATTTTGCTGGGCAATGGCCTTTAGACCCAACCGGAATCCTTCCTCGGCCAGCACGCCACCGTAATCAAAAATCACCGCCCGGACCGATGAAAACATATCGATGGCTCTACCCCCGCTATGCTTGATGCAAGCTTTATAATGAAAAAAGGAACAAAGGACAAGCTTTTAAAACGGATGATCTTGGAGAAACCTGAAATCACACAGTTAAGGTCTGAACCGGAAGGCCAAATAGACGGGCAAGGCGGCCCTGCTTGAAATGGGGCCGCCTATGCCTCCACAAGAATCGAATCAGGTCAAAAACTAGCCCAGGATTTTGTCTACTCCCGCCGCATCGGCCTCCATTATATAGGAAATCCCGGAAACATCGGCAGCATCCCGGGTCAGAGCCATCAGGTCGTTACGGTCGATGTATTTGACCGCAAACTTCCTTGCCCCGGCCATGAGTTGCTGCAACCCTTGTTTGAGTCTTTCAATGTAAGAATACATCCCGATGGCTCCTGTCGGGATCTTGCCAAAATCCTTACCGAATCGTTCCCTGAGCTGGGCGCCCACTGCAAAGAGGCGCAGATATCCTTCTTCTATATCCTCATTTTCTAGTTTCTCTTTCTCCACCATCAGTTTCGCGTTGGTCTTTCCAACCATGGCCGCGGTTAGAATGGCCCTTCCCAGACAGATGGCCTTGACGTACGGTGCTCCCAGGGCCATGGCCTTAAAGATATGGTCCTCCAGAGAAAGGCCCCCGGCTATGGCGATGGGTGGGATGTATGCCCCCCTGGCCGCCAGCCGGTTACACATCTGATAGGCCAGGCACTCCAACTGTACTGTGGGAATGCCCCATTCGTTCATCATGCGCCACGGGCTCATGCCGGTTCCGCCGCCAGCCCCATCAATCGTCAGGAGATCGATCCGGGCATTGGAAGCAAATTTGACGGCGCGTGCCAGATCTGCCGGACGATAAGCGCCGGTTTTCAGGGTTACATATTTTGCGCCGATGGACCGCAGGTGCTCAACCGACTTGTAGAAATCCTCTTCGTCAACCATACCCAGGCGGGAATGCCGTTCGAACGCCGTGATACCCCCGGCCCAAAAAGCCTCCTGGACGGCGGGATTGGATGGGTCTGGCAGCACAATATAGCCCCGATTCTTGAGCTCCAGGGCCCTCTCCAGCGACGGCAACTTGACCTCTCCACCGATATCCTTGGCCCCCTGGCCCCACTTCAATTCAAGAATCTCAGCACCCAGCTTCTCCACTACATACTCCGGCACGCCGAGCTTGGTGTCTTCCACATTGGCCTGGATAATAATGCCGCCGCTACCATCGTACCACTGCCTGAAGGCATTGATCCGGCGTTCCATCTCCGGTGATCTGCTGATCTTACCGTTTTTGAATTCCGCCTGTGGGTCCATACCACAGATATTTTCACCCGCTACCACCAAGACACCAGAAATGGCCGCACCCACCGCCACGTGTTCCCAGTTAACACGGGCGATTTCCGTGGACCCTACGGCCCCGGTAAACACAGGAAACCTCAGTTTGATGTTGCCATCCGCGCCCACGGCCGTAGTCGTATCCACCGCCGGGAATGTGGCCTTATCTGAATCCGCCTCGATCCCGACTGCGCCAACGGCTGTCCCCTGGATGTTGAAATGGGAGAAATCAACCGGGTAGTCCTTTTCCGAACCAGCCGTAATCGTACCAAAAGGACCGGGATAAAGAACTTCCCTTCCTTTGATGGCAGACCGGCCAACTTCGCACGGTCCTTTGCACCCATCAAGGCAGGTCACACAAATTCCGGACCCGGGGGCAGGTGTCACCCTGGTTGTAGTTAGGGTGGCAGCGCTTCGATTTGCTTTGCTAAATGACATAATTCTTTTCCCTCCTGCGTAAGATTTTTCCTAACAGTTGTACTGAATAAGTTAACAGTCGAAACAACTATACTTAACGATCTGGGCAAAAAAAAGCCCGCACTACCCTTTAGGGTAGGCGGACATCATCGTCGTCTGCGACCAACACGCCTTTGTGTTGTTCCTGAATTAAAGGGCTTGCTTAATATAAAAGCCGCTTTTTGTCAATAATTAATTTTTTATTATCCTAGATAGGGATGGACATATTTACCAGTTAGGTAATGAGGAAAGGAGGTAATGGAGAGCGCTGCTGCCCATACATAAAATTACTCAACAGTAACGCTTTTGGCCAGATTTCTGGGCTGGTCTACATCCGTCCCCCGAAGCACGGCTATGTGATAAGCAAGGAGTTGAAGAGAACTAGTGAGAACAACCGGCATTAATGCAGCGGATGTTCCGGGTAATATTATAACATCATGTGCTTTTTTACTGACTTCTGCGTCGTCTTCTCCGCAGACCTCTATCACCCGCCCCCCTCTGGCCAGGACTTCTTCAATATTCCCCATAACTTTTCCGTACGTTTTCCCTCTGACCGATAGTACAACTACCGGAATGTTTTCGTCGATCAGTGCAATTGGTCCATGTTTCATCTCACCGGCCGGGTATCCCTCGGCATGGATATAAGAAATCTCTTTCAGTTTTAGTGCACCTTCCAAGGCAACTGGATAATATATCCCCCTGCCCAGGTATAAAACATTCTGGGCATTAAAATATTTTTGGGCAATTTTCTTGATATTAGTATCTGTCTTCAGTGCCTCTTCCAATAAATGCGGAAGATGTATAAGGTCATCGATCATTTTACAGGCTGTATCTTTTGAGATCTGACCACGCAGCCTCCCCATATAAATGGTGAACATATAAAGTACCACTAACTGCGTGGTAAAGGCCTTGGTAGATGCAACCCCTATCTCAGGCCCGGCATGGGTATAAATTATCCCATCCGCCATTCGCACCATGCTACTCCCCACAACATTACAAATAGCAAGAAGATGTGCCCCTTTTGACGCTGCCTCTCTCATGGCAGCCAATGTGTCTGCTGTTTCACCGGACTGAGAAATTCCTATTACCAGCACGTCCTTATCTATGATTGGATTACGATATCTGAACTCGGAGGCGAGGTCTACTTCCACCGGTATTCGGCAATATTCTTCGATAAGAAACTTTCCGATCAGGCCTGCATGCCACGATGTGCCACAAGCCACAATAGCTATTTTCTTGATCTGCTGCAGTCTCTCTTCTGAAAGATTTATGTCTTCAAAATAAACTGTCCCTTCCGCCCGGAGGAGTCGACCCCGAAAGGTATCGATGATGGCACGTGGTTGCTCAAATATCTCCTTCAGCATAAAGTGCTTGTATCCTCCCTTTTCAGCCATCACCGGAGACCAGTTTATTGTGTTTACAGGCCTTTTAATACAGTTGCCTTTTAGATCGGTAATCTTAATTCCCTGTCTGGAAAGAATCGCTATGTCACCATCTTCTAAGAAAGTAATTCGATTGGTGTGGTTCAGGATGGCCGGGATATCCGAGGCCACAAAAAAATCGCCATTTTCTCCTCCCAGGACCAGAGGACTCTCTTTCCTTACCGCTATCAGACAATCGGGTTTTTTCTCATCCAATACCAGGATGGCATACGATCCCTCGAGTAACTGAACCGCCTCTCGGACTGCATCTTCAATTTCTTTTCCTTCGGTAAGTTTTTCATCTATCAAGTGTGCAATTACTTCGCTATCGGTTTCTGAAGAAAAGGAACGTCCCTTGGCCAGAAGTTCTTTCTTTAGTACGAGGTAATTTTCAATAATCCCGTTATGGACTACCACAACAGATCCGGCCACATGAGGGTGGGCATTGGTATCCGAAGGTTTTCCATGTGTGGCCCAGCGAGTATGTGCCAGGCCAACCGATCCATATAAAGGATGTTCTTGAAGGCGTTTTTCCAGTTCAGCCACCTTTCCTACACACCTGCACACAGCCAATTTAGATCCTTGAATAACCGCCATGCCTGCCGAATCGTACCCCCTATACTCCAATCTTTTCAGCCCGTCCAGCAAAATTGGAGCAGCGTCCTGTCTCCCGATGTACCCTACAATCCCGCACATGATATTTTTCCTCACCTGTTTTCGTTTAGCTATTTAATTCGTTATAACGTTTTCTTTACATTAGAGCAAACGTCAGACCAAGACTATATTGCCACAAAATTATATGGTTATTAAATAAGGTTGTCAATTTTAAGCAACATTTTGTCGTTTGATTCACACTTTCCTGCATTTTGGTAGCTTGCTTTGCTCTTAAGAAGAAAATTTTGTTTAAGGTCCAGTTTCTGACCCATAGGTCCCAAGATC
>CAYSYZ010000037.1:862-9316 GCA_964435205.1 uncultured Desulfovibrionales bacterium | reverse complement strand
TTAATAAAAAATGTCCGAGAATATTTCGAGGATTGAAATCTGAGTCTGACACAGAGACGGGGGAAAACGTGTATTTTGGGGAGGTTATCCCCTTGACCACAGAAACCATGGTGGTGTATGGTACATAAAGTAAAATTTCCGTTTTGGTGTCGCGATGAAAAAAATTGAGGAAATCGGTCTTTTGTACGAAATTAGCAAAGCCCTTAATATTACTCTGGACCTAAAAAAGTCCCTCTATAAGGTTCTGGATATTCTCTCCCATTCCATGGGCATGGTGCGCGGGACCATTACCATTCTTAATCCCTTGCGCAACGAAATCAGCATTGAGGTGGCCCATGGCCTTTCAAGAGCGGCAATGCAGAGAGGTAAATATAAAATCGGTGAGGGCATAACCGGACGGGCCATCCAGACAGGCAAGGCTGTCGTTGTCCCCAAGATCAGCCAGGAGCCCCTCTTTTTGAACCGCACGGCATCAAGAAAGGGTGTGACGGACCACGATCTATCCTTTATATGCGTTCCCGTAAAAAAGGGGGATCAGGTGGTGGGGGCTCTGAGCGTTGATCGTCCCTTTGAGGAATCATATTCATTAAAAGATGGAGAAAGACTCCTTTCCATTATTGCCACGATGATTGCCCAGCATGTTATTAATCTGGAGACCATCCAGATGGAAAAAGAACAATTAAGAGAAGAAAACCGACGGCTTCGGCAAGAGCTCTCCAACAAATTCCACATTACCAACATCATTGGCACCAGCAATAAGATGCAGGAGGTCTTTCAGATGATCTCCCAGGTATCCAAGAGCAATGCCACGGTGCTGATTCGCGGAGAGAGCGGCACTGGCAAAGAATTGGCAGCCAACGCCATCCACTATAACAGCCTAAGATCAAAAAATCCCTTTGTGAAAGTCAACTGTGCTGCGCTGCCCCCTAACCTTATTGAAAGCGAACTCTTCGGCCATGAGAAAGGGGCCTTCACCGGAGCTATCCGGCAAAAACGGGGAAAATTCGAGTTGGCCAGCAAAGGGACCATCTTTCTGGACGAAATCGGTTCCATTGGCATAGACGTTCAGGTCAAGCTCCTCCGGGTGCTTCAGGAAAAGGAGTTCGAGCGCGTAGGAGGACACGAGACCATCAAAGCGGATGTCCGCATTATTACCGCCACCAACAAGAACCTGGAACAGGCTGTGGAGGACGGAACCTTTCGGGGTGATCTGTATTATCGGCTGAATGTATTTCCCATCTACATGCCCCCGTTAAGGGAGCGCAAGACCGACATCCTGCTCCTGGCTGACTACTTTCTAGAGAAATACGCCAAGGAGAATCAAAAGGATATAAGGCGCTTTTCCACTCCAGCCATTGATATGCTCATCCAGTACCATTGGCCAGGGAATGTACGCGAACTTGAAAACTGCATCGAGCGGGCCGTGCTTCTCTGCGAGGAGGGTGTCATACACAGTTATCACCTGCCTCCCACCGTCCAGACAGCAGAGGAGTCTGATACCCTGCCTGGAAGATCCCTGGAAGATGCGGTGGCCAATCTGGAACGGGAGGTCATCGTGGATGCATTAAAAAGCACACGGGGCAACATGGCCAAGGCCGCACAGTTACTCCAAACCACGGAACGGAAGTTTGTCTATAAAGCCAAACAATATGGCATAGACTATCGTTTATACCGCTAATGAAGTAATGTCAAACCATCCACTGACGTGACCTAATTAGTTTCCATCCGGAAACCCCAACTTTTCCCCTCTCCCCTGGCGGGAGAGGGTTAGGGTGAGGGGGATAACCTGATGATTTTGCTTCAATTCACCCTCCCCCTCGCCCCCTCCCGTCGAGGGAGGGGGGAGTTTTCGGATGGGTACTAATTATGAATGGGATGACGACAAATGAAACAGACTGCTAAAATTATCCTGGACGGAAAAACCTTTGAACTACCGGTCATCACAGGCTCTGAGGGGGAAAAAGCCATTGATATTTCTGGATTACGCCAGCAGACGGGCCTGGTTACACTGGACCCCGGCTTTGCCAATACAGCTAGTTGTAAAAGTCGTATCACCTTCGTAGACGGAGAAAAAGGAATTCTGCGTTACCGGGGCATTCCCGTGGAGGAGCTTGCTGAGCAATCCACCTTTGTGGAGACAGCTTACCTGCTTATCAACGGGGAATTACCCACCCAAAAAGAGCTTAACCGATTCTCGGTGATGTTGAATGACCACTCCCTGGTGCATGAGGATATGCGGGCCTTTTTTGAGAACTTTCCCAGATGGGCCCATCCCATGGGCATCCTTTCCTCTATGGTCAATGCCCTCAGAGCCTTCTATCCCGAAATCTCTGAGAGAACACAGGAAGAAGAAATCAATATTACCGTCCCCAGACTTTTGTCCAAAGTAAGGACCATGGCGGCCATGTCCTATAAGATATTCAGGGGTCACAAAGTCGTATACCCGAGGCACGATCTAACTTACGCAGCAAATTTCTTGAATATGATGTTCGATTCACCCGTCCGACCTTATATCATCGACGAAGACCTGGTAAAGGCCCTGAACATTTTCTGGGTTCTCCATGCCGACCACGAACAAAACTGTTCCACGGCAGCAGTTCGATTAGTAGGGAGTGCCAGGGTTAATCTTTATGCGGCTATTTCAGCCGGAATATGTGCCCTCTGGGGCCCTTTGCATGGCGGCGCCAACCAGGCCGTGGTGGAAATGCTCAGCCAGATACATGAAAATGGCGGTGACGTAGCCCCCTTTATAGCCCGAGCTAAGGACAAAAATGATCCTTTTCGGCTTATGGGTTTCGGTCATCGGCTCTACAAGACATATGATCCAAGGGCCCAAATCATAAAAAAAGTGTGCGATAAGGTCCTGGGCAAACTTAAGCGACAGGATCCTTTTTTGGATATCGCCAAGAAACTGGAAGAGGTAGTGTTGAAGGATGCGTATTTTATCGATCATCACCTTTATCCGAACGTGGATTTTTACAGCGGTATTTTGCTTCAGGCCATGGGCATCCCCCTCAACATGTTCACCGTCATGTTTGCTATCGGACGTCTGCCCGGCTGGATCAGTCAGTGGAAAGAAAGTATGGATGATACCAATTGGAATATCCATCGGCCCCGCCAGATTTATATCGGACTCAATGAGAGAAGCTATGTTCCCATGAGAGATCGGGGCTAGTAATTCGAAAAGCTTCCTTGTGTGATCTTTCCTGTTCTCTCGATCATGGTCTTTGACGTCTAACAAAAGGCCAGTCTATATTCTTCATTATCCCGCCCTGTTCGAAGATCTCAAATTTAACAAAACGACATTTTTGCGTTAAATGTTATTATTTGCTACCATATTGTTTCAATACACTATGGTCGCCCATGGCTTTCTTCTCACATAACTTATTGAACTTTTGCTTCTTTTTATCTATTTTAGCCCTGTGGCATGCCCGTTGCTCTCTTCTATGTCAGAAGGTCTGCGATAGAAATGGTATGATGATAAGGAGGATTAAAAATGGTTGACGCCGGAGACACTGCGTTTGTTCTCATCTGTTCAGCCCTGGTTATGTTCATGACTCCGGGCCTGGCCCTTTTCTACGGAGGGATGGTCCGTAACAAGAATGTGCTGGGGACCATTATGCAAAGCTTTGTTGTAATCGGGCTGGTTACAGTAGTTTGGGTACTATGGGGCTATTCCCTGGCTTTCGGCCCGGATGTGGGAGGCATTATTGGCAGTTTAGATTGGTTCGGATTGAAAGGAGTGGGTCTTACTCCCAGCTCCGACTATGCGAAGACCATACCCCATGTGGCCTTTATGATCTTTCAGGCCATGTTTGCCATTATTACTCCGGCCCTAATTACCGGTGCTTTTGCCGAACGTATGAAATTCAGCACTTTTTTAGTCTTTATCATGCTTTGGTCTACCCTTGTCTATGCCCCTTTAGCCCACTGGGTATGGGGTATCGGCGGCTGGTTAGGTAAAATGGGGGCGCTGGATTTTGCCGGTGGAACCGTAGTTCATATCAGTTCCGGTGCCTCGGCTTTAGCCGCCGCCCTTTTAATCTCCAAAAGAAACGGTTATGGCAGAGAACAGTTTTTTCCGCATAATCTCCCCATGACCATCACCGGTACGGCCATTCTCTGGTTCGGATGGTTTGGCTTCAATGCGGGCAGTGCCCTGGGAAGCAATGGGTTGGCAGCGGGTGCCTTTGTGACCACGCACGTGGCTGCAGCGGCTGCGGCCTTGGTCTGGATGTTTACGGAATGGATACACCGGGATAAACCTACCACTCTGGGAGCCGCCAGTGGAGCGGTAGCCGGGCTGGTAGCTATTACCCCGGCGGCAGGATTTGTCGATCCTGTATCAGCCTTAATCATGGGTGGATTAGCGGGTTGCATCTGTTATATGGGTGTTTTGGCCAAATCAAAATTAGGTTACGACGACTCATTAGACGTGGTAGGAATCCATGGACTGGGAGGAACCTGGGGAGCCCTGGCCACAGGATTATTCGCCAGCAAAGCGGTTAACCCAGGTGGTGCCGATGGTCTCTTTTTGGGAAATCCCGGACAGCTTTGGATTCAGTTCCTCTCTGTTCTGGCTACAGGCGTCTTTGCTTTTATTATGACTGTAATTATTATTAAGATACTCGACTGGATTATGGGGCTAAAAGTTTCTGAGGAAGAAGAAATAAAAGGGCTAGACATCACCCAGCACAGTGAGACTGCGTATAACTTGTAATAACACAGATCAAAAAAGCCTTTTTAGGCTTAGCTGCCATGAAACCGTATATCTTTTCATAAAAGCCTTGGGCACTACATAGGGGGAAAGGACATGAAAAAAATTGAAGCAATTGTCAAACCGTTTAAGTTAGACGAAGTCAAGGAAGGTCTCACCGAAATAGGCGTCCATGGGATGACGGTTTCTGAAGTTAAGGGATTCGGGCGGCAAAGAGGACATACAGAAATATATCGCGGAGCAGAATACCGGGTAGATTTCGTACCCAAACTCAAGTTAGAGATAGTCGTCGACTCCGAACTTGCCCCTCAAGTGGTAAGGGTGATCGAGCAAAAAGCTAAGACCGGTGCGATCGGTGATGGAAAAATCTTTGTCACTGCTTTAGAAGAGGTTATTCGCATCCGGACCGGAGAAAGAGGCAAAGAAGCCATATAATCAAAATCAGTAGCCCTGGCGTTATAGGACAAAGTTTCCAGGTTCTATGTATGGGCCACAAAGAATCCCCCATAAGAGTTCTACAGCAAAAAAGAGAACAACTTATCGCCCATTTTCTCAAAGGCAAAGAACTTCATTTCTTAGAACAACATGCGGATATCCTAGACGATTACTTTCGCGAAAGCTTTGCCAGGAGTATCATTGGTCCGCGGATGCGGATGGATAAAAAACCTTATGCGATTATTGCCTTGGGTGGTTATGGCAGAAGAGAACAATACCTCCACTCCGATATAGATATCCTTCTCCTCTTTAAAAAAAAGATTCCAGACGAGGCCAAGGATCTGGTCCAGGAAATCTTCTATCCTCTGTGGGATGTTGGTTTTGATATAGGGCATGCCACCCGCTCCCTTAAGGAATGTATCTCTCTGGCCAGCAAAGATTTCGAGATCCTGACCTCTCTGCTTGATGCCCGGTTTATCTGTGGTATTTCTTCCCTTTATTCAGACCTCATGGAACGACTACACAATAAAGTCCTGCATAAACATGGTTGGGCCTATATAAACTGGCTTTTGGAAAGGAACGGCAGTCGCCATAATCGGTTTGGGGATTCCACTTTTCTTCTAGAGCCCAACCTCAAAGAGGGCCACGGTGGTTTAAGAGACTACCACACTATGCTCTGGGTAGCCCGGGTCAGATACCATATCAGTGAACCCAGAGATTTAGAATTTTTTGGACATCTATCCCACAGCGAGTTCCAGTCCTTATCTCAGGCCCTATCATTTATTGAAATCGTAAGGAATTGGCTGCACTATCTGAGCGCACGCAAATGTGACCAGCTACATTTCGAATACCAAATCAAAATTGCCGAAGCCTTAGGATTCAAACCAGCATATGGTAGATCTGGGGTGGAAGAATTTCTGAGCACATTACACGGACAGATGGAAATACTAAAATGGCAGCATCTTATGCTGCTCAACAAGGACGTGAACGTAAAAGGTAAGCATGTAAGAAAAGAGGCGCTACGGAAGATAGTGGCCACAGGGATTGAACTCAGTCACGGTGCCCTTTACTTTGAGTCTCCAGAAGCTATCCTGCGTAAGCCGCACCTCTTAGTAAAGATATTTGAGAAAAGCGCCATCCTTGGATGGCCTTTGAGCGTGGAAGCAAGCCGCCTGGTCAAAGAGTTTTTGTACCTGGTGGATGAGAAATTTCGACGATCCGGCAGGGTTATCAAGTCATTTGAGCGCATTCTGGCCGCACCCCCCCGCACCTTTAACGTCTTAAACGAGATGCTTAATACCGGCATGATGGTCGCTTTCATTCCCGAGATGAAAGGGATTGTCAATCGGATCCAATACGACGAATATCACGTCTATCCGGTGGACAAGCATTTGTTGCGCACCGTCCAGACCCTTAAGGAATTCCGCGACGCCCGGCCGGACTCCCAAGATGCCTTTTATGGAAAGCTCTTTAGAGAGATACCCAACCCTATGCTTCTGTTTTGGGCAGGTCTTTTGCATGACGTGGCCAAGGGTAGCGCCGGGCCAGATCACGCAGGCCGCGGCGCCCAAATCGTCACATCCATCTTTAAAAGGATGGGTCTTCCAGAGCAGGAGATCGAGACCATCTCATTTCTAGTTCATGAGCATCTCTTGCTGATCGCAACGGCCATGCGAAGAGATATCGATGACGAAAAAATCGTGGTGCAGTGCGCCCGAAAATTTCGTGACATTGAGCACCTCAGGATGCTCTACCTGCTTACGGTTGCTGACTCAAAGGCCACAGGGCCCAAGGCCTGGAACGATTGGATAGCTGCTCTTGTGAAGGAACTCTTTTTCAAAATCCACCACATCCTGAAAAAGGGAGAACTAGCCACGCCAGCCGCTACAGAAGTGGTGGAGAGAAAAAGGGGAGAGATATTTCAAAGCACTGTATCCTTATCCAGAAAAGCATTGGGAACGCTCTTCGAACAGATGTCACCCCGCTATATCTTGTACACAGCGTCCAAAGATATCATCCGGCATATCGAGTTATATCAGAGACTCGGCGGGGGGCCTTCTCTTCTTGAGGTTCAGGACGACCCCGAAGCCAATTACAGAACGGCCACTGTCTGCGCCAGGGACTTCCCCGGACTCTTTTCAAAGATTGCAGGCGTGTTCACCCTGAATAATCTGAATATCCTGGGCGCCCAGATCTATACCTGGCGAAACCATATCGCTCTTGATATCTTTAAAGTCAAAGCACCGCCCGATACGCTCCTTGAAGACGAAATGTGGGCCCGGGTCAAAAACGATTTAAGGTCGGCGCTAAAAGGAGAGTTGGCCCTTGGGCCTGCCCTGGATAAAAAGCTGCTGGCCTATCAATCATTGCGAAAAAAGATGACCGGAAGGCCCGACAAGATTATGGTGGACAATGAGACCTCTGATTTTTTCACCATCATAGAAGTCTACACACACGATTTCCCGGGGCTCCTCTACAAAATCACTGACACCCTTTACCGGTGCAAACTCAGTATCTGGGTTGCCAAGATTGCCACTAAAATAGATCAGGTGATTGATGTCTTTTATGTCCGGGATTTTGAAGGCCAAAAGGTGGACAGCCCGGGGCAGGTGGCAACCATCAAAGAGGCGATAAATAAGGTATTAGCTAACCCTTCTCCTCCTTCTCACCAAATAGACAAGTAGATCCATCCTCTGCTTTACGCCTGTTTCATCCATATTACCCCAAATGACAGTAAGGCTGCATATAGGCTTCTCCAAGCCAAATTGCTACATAATTGTTGGTTGTGACGATTCCCAGGAGCTCTTTTTGAGTCTGGGCCTGAACACGTTGCTTTCGCCGTCATTAACCGCTTACCGGGAAATGGACAGCTATATGCACTGGTACTTCCTGTTTAGTCTCTCATATTCCATTAAGCTTACGGAGACTACCTCCCTGGAACTTTCAGCCTCGGCTAGTTATCTAAAGAGCAAGGATGCCGACGAATATCCAGAGATAAATGATGGCGGGTTGGCTACAGGTGACAAATTTAACAATTTTCACGATGGTGTGATCACGGCAAGTTTACCTATAACAGTAGCCAGGTATATCTCCATAACCCCCGCTTTGTCTTATACCTTTCCACTTTCCAACGATGCCAGCGATGAAATGAAATACCGGAGCAAAACCGGTAAGGACGATAATTTTATCTATGGTGGGGTAACGCTTAGTATGGCCTTTTAAGGAAACCCCCCTTCCCCACCACAAAGACGGCGGGTTTTTTCAAAATCACCTGGTATCCCGGCTGTAGGCTATGTGATTAT
>CAYSYZ010000037.1:0-852 GCA_964435205.1 uncultured Desulfovibrionales bacterium | reverse complement strand
ATTATCCTCTAGCCATTCGATGGCGATTCTTTCAAGCCCCTTTTCCCGAAACCGGAACCAATCTTCCTCCATATCCAGCGAACGAATTGCTTCTTTGAAACGGCGAAACGCTCCGCTACCTCTTATCTTGTGCAAAAGCTCGTTACTGCGCTTCGGATCTTCGATCGAGTAACAAAAATCTTCCATAATTTTGTACTCATTGATATCAAACCGGCCAGGAAGGGGAAGGTAATCATCAGAGCCGAGCACCTCTTGCGCCTTTTCGATCATTGCCTGCTGCCATTCTGGATAATCGCTAAAGTCGATCTCGTCTTCTGCTGCAGAAAGCTCTTCGTCGGACAAGGTGAGCAGTTCACCGGTTCGTTTGTTCAGGTAGGCGGTGTGCTCGTCACTTAAGACGTCCATTTCGTTGATGAAGTCACGCAGGGAAACAGTTACCTTCAATGCAAGGTACTTCCTATATTCTGCCGCCCAATTTCTCTATACGACATCGGGACCTCAATGCCATTTATCCCTATTATTAACAGTTCTTATTGGTTAGGCCGGGATTCCTTAGTCTGAAAGAATTTTATGATTTAATGGACATCTCCCCTCTTCCCGCCTGTCGATGTTAAGTTATTGAACATGCATAGCGAGCGAATACGATGTCTATACCTTGCATACGGAGATTCCCCGTCCGCCGCAGACGAGCTGCGGGGAGCTTCAATTACTTAAGGACATCCTGCGAACTATGAAATTTCTGCAATGACAACCGAAATTTCGTGGTTCGGGAGTATAATTTATAAGGATTTGTAATAGACTGATTTTATATTCTTTTTATTTTTCGCTTGACAGGGGGATATAGGATTGTCC
>CAYSYZ010000036.1:13628-15938 GCA_964435205.1 uncultured Desulfovibrionales bacterium | reverse complement strand
ACACACTATACCACACCAGAATATATGTTGCACTATTTATGACGCACTACACTAGACCTTTACCACGATGATTATTCATCCTGTGGTAAAGGTCTTTTTGTTTAGGAATAAGGAGAGTATAAGGGGAGGCTTATGCGCTGGCACCAAAAGAAGATAGACGAGGTTATTGAAGATCTGGGGTCATCCCTTAAGGGCCTTTCTTCAGAGGAAGCGGAGAAACGGATCCAGGAGTATGGGCCGAATGAATTAAAGGAAAAAAAGAAGAAGACCCCCTTCATGATGTTCCTCGACCAGTTCAAGGACTTCATGATTCTTGTCCTCATGGCTGCTGCAGTTATATCGGGAATCATTGGTGAGCCTTCAGATACCATCGCCATAGTGGTAATCGTTGTTCTTAACGCCATTATTGGATTTGTTCAGGAGTACCGGGCAGAAAAGGCGATGGCTGCCCTTAAAAAAATGGCTGCCCCGATTGCAACGGTCATGAGAAATGGAACGCCTGAAAACATCTCTGCATCTCAGTTCGTCCCTGGTGATGTGGTGCTCCTTGAGGCCGGGAAGATTGTGCCAGCAGACATGAGACTTATTGAGGCCGCTCAGTTGAAGGTGGAAGAAGCTGCCCTTACCGGAGAATCCGTACCTGTTGAAAAACACACGAAGGCACTCCATGATGAGCTTTTACCTGTCGGTGACCGGAAAAACATGGCCTACAAAGGCACATTTATAACCTATGGACGCGGCATGGGTATTATTGTCGCCACAGGCATGGATACAGAACTCGGTAAGATTGCTACCATGCTACAGGAGGAGGAAGAGGTAAAAACGCCCCTGCAAAAAAGGCTGGCGACTTTTGGCCGGAAACTGGCCATTGCTGTCCTTGCCATCTGTGCCATTGTTTTTGGCATTGGCATTATGAGAGAAGAACCGCCTTTTCTAATGCTTCTTACCGCAATCTCACTGGCAGTGGCTGCAATTCCAGAAGCGCTTCCGGCGGTAATAACCATATCCCTTGCCCTTGGTGCGAAGAAGATGGTAAGGCAGAACGCTCTCATAAGAAAACTCCCGGCAGTGGAGACCCTCGGCTCGGTTACATATATATGCTCTGATAAGACAGGCACACTTACCCTCAACAAGATGACAGTGGAGGAGATTTATGTGGATGGGAAGATAGTAACGAGTGACGAGTTACGAATTATGAGTCAAAATATAGGACAAAATCCAGAACCCAGCGCTCAGCACTCATCACTCATCACTCTCTTCAGGGCGCTGGCATTAAGCAATGATTCCCAGATAGATTCTGGTGGGAATATAATTGGAGACCCCACCGAGATTGCGCTGTATAACATCGCAAGGGATAATGGTTTTGATAAAAAGGAACTGGAAGGCGATTTTCCACGGGTTGCCGAGATTCCTTTTGACTCTGATAGAAAGTGCATGACTACCTTTCATAAAATCCCCCCTATCCTAAAGGGGGGATTTATTTCTTTCACAAAAGGTGCCATAGACGTCCTGATTGATAAATCAAATAATATTTTGACCTCTGAGGGGTTAACATCTTTAAATGCAGGTGATATTTCAAGAGTAAATGAAAAGATGGCTGCTGATGGACTGAGGATTCTTGGTATGGCTATGAGAGAGTGGGATAGCCTGCCTGAGGATATGTCCCCTGAGAGTGTGGAGACCGGGCTTACTATTTTAGGTCTTATAGGTATGATGGACCCACCCCGGGAAGAGGCCAGGGAGGCGGTAGCATTATGTAAGACAGCAGGAATAAGGCCGGTAATGATAACCGGGGATCATCCCCTTACAGCAAAGGCAATAGCTAAGAGGCTCGGCATAATTGAGGATGGCTCAAAAGCAATAATCACAGGGAGAGAACTGGATAAATTATCCCTGGAGGACTTTGAAAAAAGGGTTGAGCATATCAGTGTCTATGCAAGGGTGGCTCCTGAGCAGAAACTAAAGATAATCAAGGCGCTCCAGGATAAAGGCCAATTTGCGGCCATGACCGGAGATGGCGTTAATGATGCGCCTGCATTAAAGAGGGCAGATATTGGTATCGCCATGGGCATTACAGGAACCGACGTCTCAAAAGAGGCAGCCCATATGATCCTTCTCGACGACAACTTTGCAACCATTGTAAAGGCCGTCAAGGAAGGACGGCGAATCTTTGACAACATCCGCAAGTTTATAAAATATACCATGACCAGCAACTCCGGAGAGATATGGACCATATTCCTTGCCCCTTTTCTGGGACTCCCTATTCCCCTTTTGCCGATTCACATCCTCTGGATTAACCTTGTCACGGAT
>CAYSYZ010000036.1:0-13618 GCA_964435205.1 uncultured Desulfovibrionales bacterium | reverse complement strand
CCGCCGAACCGGCAGAAAAAGGCGTGATGAACAGGCCGCCGCGCCATCCTCAGGAAAGCATTTTTGCCCATGATCTTGGCGTACATATAATCTGGGTAGGGCTCCTTATGGGGTTTGCATCTATCTTTACCCAGGCCTGGTCTATCCGGACCGGTCACGCCCACTGGCAGACTATGGTCTTTACCGTCCTCTGCCTTTCGCAGATGGGACACGTACTGGCTATAAGGTCGGAAACTGAGTCGATCTTTAAGCAAGGGATATTTACCAACCGTCCCTTGTTTGGAGCCTTCTTACTCACCTTTGGGCTCCAGATGGCAACCATTTACGTCCCGCCGCTTCATGGTATATTCAAGACACAGGCCTTGAGTTTTTCAGAACTTATGGCCTGCCTTATTCTGTCATCTGTGGTCTTCTGGACAGTGGAGATAGAGAAATGGTATAAACGGCGAAATCTACATAGAATCGTGTAACAATTTAGCTTTTTGAAATTGTTCCAACACCCCTTTGCAAAAGGGGGGCAAGGGGAGATTTACTGACGTTTTTGTTTCGATATTCGAATTTCAGATTCAGACATATCGGCTGTCTGAATAAAGATCCTTTAACCCGGATTGAATAGCTACTTTCAAACAACTAAAGCGTTACGAATCGGAAAAGGATACCATGGACGACTCGAAAAATAAATTCCTCCTGCACGTTGGACCGTCTCTTTTTGTCTCGTTTTTGACGGCCCTCTATAGGACGTGTCGCATCGAGATTTTCGGGCGGGAACAGGACGAAAGGTTCACCCAAAAAGGCCAACCGATCCTTTGCGCCCTCTGGCATTTTAGTCTCTTTTACTGTACCTACCATTTTCGGCATCGCCGGGCTGTGGCCATGGTCAGTGCCAGTGAGGACGGCGAGCTCATGGCCCGTGTCATGCAGCGCCTTGGTTATACCACCGTACGGGGATCAAGAACCAAGCGCGGGTTGGAGGCTGTTAGGCAAATAGTTGAACTGGTAAAGACAGGATATTCCGCCGGTCTGGTGGCCGACGGTTCCCAGGGGCCGCCCCGCATAGCTCAAAAAGGCATAATTATTATCGCCCGCGAAACCGGCGCCCCTATTCTCCCGATCACTCATGCCACAAAAGGGGCTATAACCTTTAACAGCTGGGACCGAACAGTCCTATCCCTGCCTTTTTCGCGCCTCGCTTTTTTTTACGGCGAGCCCCTCTTTATCCCACCCTCGGCACGCGGAAGCGAACTGGAAAAATACCGTCAGGAACTCGAAGACAGGCTGAACACCCTGGTACAGAAGGCAGAGGATTATTTAAGATAGCCGCATCAAAAACCCGCAGCAGTACGTTTTTTTTGCCTCTTCAAATAGCCAGATCTTAGGTGGTATCATCCCAATATCTCCATTTAACACTTTCATAATGAACCACCCTGCAGCAAGCTGCAGGGTATCAAAATTCTCCAAAACAACTTCAATTACACCAATTCCTCTTTAGGCTTCCCTTGGCTTGACACATACTTCTCAACCACTGCCCAATTCGCCCTCTCTCCCACGGTCGCTACATAATATCCATCTGTCCAGAACTCCCCTCCCCGCAGATATCTTCGGATGCGCTCCACACATTATATGAATATGATCCCCGTCCATTCCTATAGCTTCGATCTCTATTTCGTACCTCTCCTCTATTCCTACCGCTGTCTCCTGGATAATCTCAGTAACTTCCTTATCCAATAATGCCTCCCTATATTTCACTGGGAACACAATGTGATAGTGCATCTGCCAGGCACAATGGTATCCCTTCTGTACATTCCCCTCATTACTCACAACCCCAAAATACAACAAGGTTGCCCCTGTAGCAAGCTACAGGGAATGGTCAAGTTAAATTATAGGGGCAAGCACATTCTCAGAGGCTATTTGTCTTGCGGCTAAGACCGCATAATTATGATCTATTGTCACCGGGTTTGAATCTTCCTATGGACGACCCCAGAAGAAGGGGGGAGAAAAATCATAACTCCATTTTGGCCTTTACAACTGGGTCATACATTTTGACTAAAAGGAAATACTTTTAGACGTTATTTTGTGATCGTCAGTAGAAAAAAGGAGGTCGTTATGCGTTACACCCATTTAGGATTGGCAATAACCCTCATAATCTCGATGAGTATCACGGGGGCTTGGGCTGGGACAATTAAGTCAAAAACTCCTCCTAAAGCCCCAGAAGGTTGGGTCTATATTGAAGAAGTGGATTTGGCCGTTTTCCAGGATGAACCAGAATACCTCTTCCACAAAGCGCGCGAGATTTTTTTCAAAAGAGACGCACAGGCCGCAGCTACAGAAATCCGAAAAGGTACCGTATTTCTTAAACTGGAAGCAGCCCGTGCAAGTACCAAGGGGAGGGAAGCCCTCTTGGCGTCAGTCCATGAACTAGAAAAACTAGCAGATGCCGTGGAAAAAGGTACGGTCGCCTCCGTCAAAGAACTCGATCATTCCTTTGCACGCGCCCACAATGCCCTGACTGAGCACCCTCATTTGAAGGCCACGGAATCATGGGCCAAAAACGAACCCAAAAAGACCGGCCATTATCTTAAAGCCGCAGCTACGCATCTTGAAAACGCCATATCGTGGAGTGGTCACAAATTGGAATCCGGTGTTAAAAAATTCACTAATGGAACACGTGTCCTGGCCGGGAAAATGATAGAAGGGACAGGATGGGTGCCAAAAGAGATCGGAAAGGGCATTGAAGAGATCGGTATAGAAATCCAGAAACTGGGCCAAAAAATTGAGCCTGCGAAAGAGTGAACCAACGAGTCGAGGGGACCCCTTTCCCTCGCACCAAGTTGGCGCACGGCCAAGTCACCAGATTATCAAGCCTGAACATCCATGTGTTGTATTTAAGCAATAAATACCAAAGATATTTTGCCATATTGTAACATTCTGAAAAGGGCGTATACTGGGGCTGCTGGTAGGAGTCTATGGCTAATCCGGAGATAATGTACGAGTCCCTGATTTCGCTGAAAAACCTGAATGGCCTTACAGCCGAAGAGGCGCTATCGCACATTGGGCAGATGGCGGATCTCTCTCGAAATACTCAAAGAATCGAGGGGTTGCAGCACGCAATAAAACTATCTCATGAATTGCAGAAGCAGCACCTGACGCCTGGACAGTTGGCAACATCTCACTACTTCCTGGCTAATGCCTGGGCAAATTTGAGAACCTTATCGAGAGCAGGCAGCGATCGGTCCTGGGACTGGGAACAAAAAGAGGCAGAAAAGGAGGTTATCCACCTCCGAAGGGCTTTGCACCAGGATGGTCTCCGCGAATTACCAAACGAACGAGTGTGCCAGATCATGACAAATCTGGGTAACGTCATGGATTATGTAGGTCGTTTTGTCGAAGCCGTCGAATATTGGGACCGGGCATTGGCCAGACTATCCTTATTCCCGATGGCTCGTGGGAACAGAGGATGCGGTCTCACCTATTATGCCCGTAGCCTTCATGACAAAGGTCACGCAGCGGTGTTTCTCAAACATGCCCATGCCGATCTGAAAAAGGCTTTACGATCACCGCTCCCTGAAGAGGCAAGGAAGGGTTTTGACAAATGTCGGGTATGGATCGAGTCCGTACTTCCACGAGAATATTTTGATAAAGAATTTGACATGCATTCTTTCACTCTCGGCCCCTCGAAACAAGAGATTCGGTATCGGCGATGGTGTTTACAGAATCGGTTGTTTTTGAATCCGTTGAATGATCTGGGACCTTATCCGGTCTCAGCAAGCGATGTGCTTACGACGCCCGACATCGTTGCCGGGACAGACAAATGCCCATACTATCCGGAATACTTTAATCAGATGAAGCAGGAATTTGTGTCGGCCCGGTACCTATACTACGAAGGCATTAACGCGAAGAAGGGCCATTTTTCAGATAGGGAAGCCCTGCCTTGTCACACGCCTGACCATCTCTTGTATTCCCTGGCCGTCGAAAAGGTGAAATCTGCATTCAGAATGGCTTACTCTTTATTTGATAAAATCGCCTACTTCTCGAATCATTACCTGGATATTTCCATACCAGACACAAAGGTTACCTTCAGAACATTCTGGTATTCGTCACAACGCAAAAACGAAGGTCTAAGAAAGGATCTCCGGCAGTATCAGAACTGGCCGCTGCGAGGTCTTTTCTGGGTCAGTAAGGATTTGTACGAAGACAAGCCCGGTTTCACGGAATCTGTCGAGCCGGATGCTCGAGAACTTTCGGAAATCCGCAATCATCTTGAACACAAGTACCTCAAACTTTATGACGATTCCTGGCCGGGGCCACCTTCTAACAATAATGAGCCATCTCCCGGTTTAGATGACACTTTAGCCTTTTCCATGTACCGCCGAGAATTTGAGACGAAAACGCTCAGACTTATCAAGATGGCCCGAGCTGCCCTGATATATCTTTCCCTAGCCGTCTATTGGGAGGAAGAGCGACGCGCAAAGCAGATGCCCTGACGCGTAGCGGTCCCCTTTTGTCCAAATCCACCTTCGGTAAAATTCATTCATCTGCAAAACGCTAGATGGGATCATGCTTCTCGCATAAGAAAATATCTTATAGCTACCCTTACCCCAAAGAGAGGGTGCCTTTCCAGCCCTTAGCGGAAAGTAAAAGGGGATACAAATAGATAACAGCGATTAAATTATCCGACGATATTGATTACCGGGGATATTGCGAAAAAAGAGGATACCCTAACACCGGAGATTTAAACGAAGACTTTGGCAAAATATAGAAGTTAGCCTTTGACTTTTCAGAAAAAAAAGTATAAAAACCGAAGCCATATGGAAATCAAAGAAATAAGACTGGAAGAATTAAACCCAAAAGAATTCATCGAAGAGAAAGTCCGGGATATCTCTTCGGCTGTTGGCGATGGCTTAGCTATCAACGCCTTATCCGGTGGTGTTGATTCCTCAACGGTCACCATCCTGGGACACAGGGCCCTGGGTAACAGGCTCAAAACATATTTTATTGATAGCGGTTTAATGAGAGAAGGAGAACCGCAGCAGATTGTTTCATTGTTTGCAAAATTAGATGTACCTGTAGAAATAGTCGATGCTCAGAAACAATTCTTCGACGCGCTGAAAGGCATAACAGACCCGGAAGAAAAAAGAGAAGCCATCACTCAGACATTTTACAAAGATGTTTTTGGTCGGCTGGTAAAGGCAACCGGGGCCAGATATCTCCTTCAGGGCACAAATTATACGGACGTAGAGGAAACTGTTGCCGGGATTAAGAGACAACATAACATTCTTGAACAACTGGGAATCAATACAGAAGAAAGTTTCGGGTATAAGGTTATTGAGCCGGCTATACAACTCAGAAAGTCTGCGGTAAGACGGGTGGCGAAGGCTGTGGGGCTGCCAGAAGAAATCTGTAACCGGCCACCCTTTCCCGGCCCGGCGTTAGCCGCAAGGGTAATAGGAGAAGTCACTCCGGAAAGAGTGGAGATTGTCAGAAGAGCTACCAGAATTGTTGAAGAAGAATTATCCGGTACCGAAGCATTCCAGTATCTGGCAATCCTGCATGAAGACAGAGTTACCGGAGTAAGAGAGGGAAAAAGAGACTACGGCCTGCAAATAGAAGTCAGGTGCTGGGACAGTAAAGATGCACGAACAGGCTCTCCCACGAGACTTCCTTATGATACCCTGGACAGATTGGCGGAAAAGATAACATCAGAAGTCCCGGGTGTGGTAAGTGTTACCTATAACATAACCAAAAAGCCGCCCTCGACCATAGAGGCTATTTAATTACAAATTAGAGTCTTTCAAAGACCTTCCTGAAGAACTTAATCCGCGCGAAATTATCTCAATTCTTTCACAAGCACTCTCAACAAACCCATGCCACCAAACCCTGTTTAAAACCACCAAGCAGGGATAGACTCTCGTTTGTGTCTATCAGCAATGTGCCTCTTTCTCCAGGTGCTGACCGAGGATAAATTGGTAATCTCTTCCACGTCTGTTACACGGTTATAGAAATGTCTTGTGCTGCGTGGCGAACCTCCTATAGAATTTTTATAGGGGTTGCCGCTTTTTGGGGAAGGCCATGCGAATTACCCACGTTCAGACAGAAGAAGCTACTAAGACTGCAGGAAAGCTAAGGGGCAATTCTTAAGACATGAATCCGATCGAGGTTTTAGGATTGTGCCGTCACGTTGTGTATTAATCGTCCTGGATGGTCTCGGCGACCGATCCCATTCATGCCTCGGCGAAAAAACCCCTCTCCAGGCAGCCCACACGCCGCATCTGGATGCGCTTGCCCGTCAGGGCGCGAACGGCCTGTTCCACGCTGACCAGCCGGGAGTAGCCCTGCCCAGCGAAAATGCCCACTTTTCCCTTTTTGGCTACGGCCGCGATGAATTCCCGGGACGAGGTTTCTTGGAAGCCCTAGGTGCTGGGATCGACCTCTCCAATCACGACGTCGCTATCCTGGCCCACCTGGTTAGCGTTAGGGAAAAAAACGGGTCTCTGGTCCTGCAAAAGGACCGGCCTAACGCAGAACCGGATGAGGTATCGGCCTTGATGAACCAAGTTCTGCCATCCCATGAATTTGGAGGCATCCGATTCCGCTTCATGCAAACCCAGGGACTGGATGGAATCCTGACCTTGAACGGGCCGGTCTCGATTCACGTAACGGATACCGACCCGATGCAGGAGGGGCGTCTAATTCCAGAAGTGCAGCCCTGGCAGTCCGCCAGACAAGACGTTGCTGCCCAGGTCACAGCACAATCACTCAAACGATACCTCATATGGTGTTATAAACGGTTGAGCAGCCATCCGGTTAACTATTCTCGGCAGTTGCGAGGCATGGTGCCCATTAATGCCCTTGTTACCCAGCGGCCGGGCCGCTTGAGACCCATAGAATCCCTTAGCAGCCGCTGGGGACTACGGGGCCTTTCCATCTCATCTGGTTTTATCTATTGGGGGCTTTGCACCTTTCTCGGCATGGACGTCCTCAAATGCCGGGACACAAATGACGCCGGCAATGACCTTGCTGAGCGGATCAAATCCGCCCATGGCAGATTGAATGAATATGATCTGATACATGTCCACACCAAAGCTCCTGACACGGCAGCCCACACGAAAAATCCACATACCAAAAAGACCGTCATCGAAGCTCTGGATCGCGGCCTAGGTGAGGCGCTGGATCCACTACTGAAAGATACAGAGTGTATGATAATTGTTACCTCTGACCACTCCACCCCCAGTTCCGGTCCCCTCATCCATTCAGGAGAGCCCGTACCGATGGCCATAGTAGGTAAAGGGGTACGTCGGGATGCGGTAGAGCATTTTGACGAGGTCCACTGTGCAAGCGGGGTGCTGGGGCTCGTTCGAGGCAAAGAGTTCATGTACCTGTTATTGAATTATCTCGATCGTACCAAGCTCCGGGGTATCATGGACACCCCGGATGACCAGGCATTCTGGCCAGGAGACTCGGAGCCTTTTCGAGTGGCGTAAAATTGATCATCTCGGAGAGAGATCAGGAAGCATCCAAAAAGACAGTTTAAAATGGTCAAAACAGGAGTCATCCACGGACGCTTTCAGGTACTGCATAATGACCACATGAAGTATCTGATGGCGGGCAAAGCGCGCTGCAAGCACCTAGTCGTGGCCATCACGAATCCTGACCCGACGCTGACTCGAAATGACACCGCCGATCCCGCCCGAAGCAGTCCGGCGGCCAATCCCTTGACCTATTACGAACGTTACCTGATAGTCAGGACGACTCTGATCGCAGAGGGGCTTGGTATCCATGATTTCTCCGTGGTCCCCCTGCCTATTAACATCCCCGAACTGTACAGATATTATGTTCCTTTGTATGCCACCTTTTTCCTGACCATATACGACGAATGGGGAGAAAAGAAGTTCCAGATGTTTAAGTCACTGGGTCTGAAAACCGAGGTCCTCTGGCGTAAGCCACTGTCCGAAAAGGGTCTGTCCTCTGCTCAAATTCGTCGGCATATTGCTACCGGCCGGCCGTGGGAGCACTTGGTCCCTGCAACCGTGGCTCAAATGATGAAGGATCTGGACTTAATAGAACGCATCAAGGAGATTTACTTGAGTTGAAGCTCGATTTCACCATCTACTGATCGTTGCCAAATACAAATCAGACCCAGGCGGGCTATCTCAAGCAGGGCGACAAAAGTAAGAATCATCTCGCGACGTACTAACTCCCCCGAAAAGAGGGAGTAGAAAGAAACAGGCTTCCCTGGTGAAAGCCTGTTTAGTATTTCATCAATCTTTTCACTGAGGCTGATCCGAGTCAGGGTAATATCCATGAAATGTTCGACAGACCCTTTTTCCATCAAGCGGCTGAAGGCATCTATCAAATCGAAAACGCCCACGGCAAATACTGCCGGTTCTTTTTCTTTATCGCCTTCTCTCAGATCATCCGGCACAAAACCGCGGCAAAAGATATCCCTGTCCAGTATCGGACGTTTTGCCAGTTCCTGGGCTGCATCCTCGATCTCCATCAGCTCCAATAAAGGGCGCATAATTTCAAGACGCGGATCTTCCTCGTCTTCCGTCTCCGGCTGAGGAAGAAGCATCCGGGACTTGATATGGGCCAGGGTGGCGGCCATGGCCAGAAACTCCCCCGCCACATCAATGTTGAGAACACGCAGAAGGTCGAGATATTCCACGTATTGCTGGGTTATCTCGGCGATCGGGATATCATAGATGTTGATCTTGTTCTTCTTGATAAGATGAAGGAGTAAGTCTAATGGGCCCTCAAAGGTATCTAGTTTGACTTTGTATTCCATCTTTGACCACCCCAGATGGCGTTACGCACCCCTTCTATAGTGGCAGCGGCATACTCCCGGGCCTTCTGTGATCCATTTCCCAGGTCCTCAATAACCATTTCCATTTCTTTTAGAAGAGACCGCCTCTTCTTCTGGATCGGTTCGATAGCAGAAATGACACCAGAGGCAAGCCTCTTTTTACATTCCACGCACCCGATAGCAGCCTTCTTACAGGCATCCGTGATCTCATCCAGTACCTTAGGCGGGAAATAAATGCGATCTAAGGCGAAGGCAGAACATCTTTGGGGGTCACCCGGGTCTTTACGTCGCATGCGATTAGTATCGGTGACCATTTGGGCTATCTTGTTTGATATCTCTTCGGGTGTATCGGAGAGGAATATGGCATTGCCATAGCTTTTGCTCATCTTGCGACCATCAATACCCGGTAGCTTTGGGATCTCAGTCAGCATTGGTTCCGGTATGGGAAAAATCTCTCCGTAAAGAAAATTGAAACGCCTCGCTATCTCTCGCGTCAGCTCAACATGAGGCAGTTGATCGACCCCTACCGGTACCCCATTTGCTTTGTACATCAAGATATCCGCCGCCTGCAATACCGGATAACCTAAAAACCCATAGGTATTAAGGTCCTTATGAGCCAACTGCTCCTGCTGTTCCTTATATGTCGGATTTCTCTCCAGCCAGGGCAACGGAGTAATCATGGAAAGAAGCAGCTGCAGCTCGGCATGCTCTTTCACCTCTGACTGAATAAAAAGGGTGCTCTTGGTTGGATCTATACCCACGCTCAGCCAGTCAATAACCATGTCTACAATATGGCCCTGAATCCCCCTCGCATTGCTGTATTCGGTGGTCAGAGAATGCCAATCGGCCACGAAAAAAAAACAATCGTATTGTTCCTGTAACGCTAACCAGTTCTTAAGCACACCGTGAAGGTGCCCGAGATGTAATCGGCCTGAAGGCCGCATGCCGCTAAGAATTCTCTTAGGTTTAGCCATGAGCACTTCCCTCCAAGATCATAAAAGGGAAACTTCGAGTCAAAGGTCTACCCATATGGTTTTTAACCGAAAAAAGGGATATTCCCTTGCAAAAGCACTGACGTTAGCATGCCTATTACCGGGAAAATGAACCGGTCAATGATGCCCGTAAACACGAGTAAAAGTAAGAGTAGAAAACCAAAACGCCCCATGCGAGCATAACCATCCGCCAGTTTGTCTGGCAGAATGCCAGCCAAAATCTTGCTGCCATCGAGGGGCGGAACAGGTATAATGTTAAAAATCGCCAATCCAATATTGATGCGTACACCAACATAGGTCATCAATAAAAGCGGCTCTGTTACAAAGGCCAGTGGTCTCGAAAGGCCCACGCCGCAAAATCCAGAACCTGTGACAAGCAAGTGGTATAGAATGGCACAGAAGACTGCAACGATAAGGTTGGAAACCGGACCCGCTAAGGCCACCCACACCATGTCTTTCTTTGGATTTTGAAAATTATACGGGTTGACGGGCACCGGTTTTGCCCATCCGATCATTTGGGTCAGAAAAAAAACCACAGTTCCCACCGGATCAAGGTGTTTTAAGGGATTTGCGGTCAGACGGCCATGCAGCCGTGCCGTCTTATCTCCCAGACGATCAGCGACCCAGCCATGTGCCACCTCGTGTACGGTTACCGCCAATAAAACTACCGGAGCAAGTACTACCAGGCGCTGTATAGTTTCCTGCAAAATTTAATTATCCTTTCCACAGACATTTTTCTTCGACAAACTTTAATTCATCCGCCTTGGTCTTTACCAAACCATCTAATTTTGCTTTTAGGACGGCGTTGAGGATAGTCTTAAATTGTGGACCGGGGTTAAGCCCCAGGGCAATAAGATCATCACCATTGATCAACGGCTTCACGTTGCTGAGCCCCGTAATATACAAGGAAATAGCTTTTTGGCCAGTCTTTTTTGCAGCCTTAGCCATCATGTACAATATGAATTCGGTGCTAATAGGCTTTAGCAGTGCGTAAATCTCGCTCGGCGACATTGCCTCCCCACGGTTTAAGTGGTCTAGATTCTTCTGCGCCAGTTCCCGTTCTTGCATCCAAATCGATTTCTGACGGACCGAAATGGCCAAACGGTCACACAGATTTCCAAATTCTTCGTCCGACAGGCAATCGGTCAGGATCATAAGATAGGCCAACCAGCTTTGCAGAGGTTCTTCGATAAACGATAAGCTGTACCACGAAAGGGCGGCTCTCAAGCTGGAAAACAGATCTTCCATCTCTCGGGTGTACGAAATAGCGGGATAGATAAACTTCAGCAGATCGAGCTCAGCCAGTCGGTTGATAGCAGGCAATGGATTTCCTTCGGCCAATATAAGCTTCAATTCTCCCATAAGCCTCTTACCAGAAAGCCGGTCAAATAGATTCATACGAACAGCATTCTGTATTAAGTTTGCAGTATGCTTAGCTATCTCCAAGTTATATCTCTGTTCAAATCGTATGGCCCGAAAGACACGTGTAGGGTCTTCCACAAAGCTCAGGTTATGAAGTACGCGAATCTGCCTATTCTTTAAGTCTCGCTGGCCCCCAAAGAAATCAATAAGAGTGCCGAAGTTCTGCCGATTAAGTTTAATAGCCAAGGTGTTGATCGTGAAGTCACGCCGATAAAGATCCAGTTTTATGGAACTCAACTCTACGGTAGGCATGGCCGCCGGGTATTCATAATATTCCAGGCGGGCCGTGGCCACGTCCAATTTAAAACCGTCGGGGAAAATGACCACAGCGGTCCCAAACTTCTTATGGCTTCTGATTCTGGCCGAAAAGTGTGCAGCCAGTCGCTGCGCAAACTGGATCCCGTCGCCTTCGATAGCAATATCGATATCCAGATTATGTACGCGCAGAAAAAGATCACGAACAAACCCCCCGATGGCATAGGCATTATATTTCAATTCGTCTGCCATCTTACCGATGGTTTCAAACAATGACAGTATATGGGCCGGAAGTCGCTCGCGGAGCAGGGATGTAACGTTCTTTTCGCGGGCGTAATATCCCTTCTCGCGCTCTTCTATTATATGGCGGGGGATGCGTGACTCATCAGATACAAGGATATTAAGAAGATCGGTACGCGTAATTACCCCCGCTACCTGCCCGGCGTCTAAAACCGGGAGAAAACGCTGCTTGCGCTCGATAATGATGGATTGAATCTCATAGAAGGTGGTTTCTGGATTAACCACGGCAAATTCGGTAGTCATGTACTCGCTGACCGGCACCCCGTCTAATCCATGAAAAATGGCCTTTTCGATATTACGACGGGAGATAAGCCCCAGGATCTTGCCATCCTGGATCACCGGCAAGACGGTTATGTTATAGCGAGTTAGCATTTCGTTGGCCTGCTTCATGGAGACATCGGGAGTCACATATATAACCGGACCGGACATAATTTGCCGAGCCGTCCTCTGAGGGCTTATCTCCCGATGTAAAACACTAATAAGCTTTTCTTCTACCTCCAGTATGGTGATATCTTTTACCGTAGCTGAAGCCGCCGTTGGGTGGCCCCCACCACCAAAATCAGCCAGAATCGTAGCCACATTCACGTCCGGTTTCCGACTGCGGGCAATGAGAAAAATGCGATCTTCCATGGCCGCCAAGCAGAAAAGGACATCCAGATTCTCCATCTCCATAAGTTTGTGCACCAGCACAGCCAGGTCACCCATATATTTGTCGATTGTGACCTTGGCAATAACGATATCGATGCCTCTTATGGTAAAGGTTGACGCCGACTGAATCAGGTCATTAAGTAGGGCAATCTGCTCTGCTGTGAGCTCTCGGGTCAACACGTCTGAAATAGTGTTGAGATCAGCTCCGTTTTCTAGCAGGAAAGATGCCGCTTTCAGGTCTTCAGCCGTAGTACAGGTAAAGGTGAAAGAGCCGGTGTCTTCGTAGATACCGAGGGCCATAACAGTGGCCTCTTCCGGAGTGATCTTTATGCCCTTTTCCCGCAATAGCCTGACCAGGATGGTAACCGTAGCCCCCACCGGGCTTATGACTTCCAGATCGCCTTTCAGGTCTTCAGCCGATGCCGGATGATGGTCATAGATGTGGATCTCTAGGCCTGGATTTCCCAGGGCTTCGGCAAATTTCCCAATGCGACTGGGCTGTCTTGTATCCACAAGAATGAGTCGGCGCACGTCTTTTATGGGAACATGTTTAATCCGGGTAAAATTATAAAGATAGGCCGTTGATTGTACAAGGAAGTCCCTGATGCTCCTTTCCGTTGAACCAGGAAAAGACAGCACGGCCTCAGGATAGAGCTTCTTGACCGCAAGCATGGAGGCCAGTGCATCAAAATCAGCGTTCAGATGTGTCGTAATAAGGTCTACAGGTTGGGGATCTTTCTCTTGCCTTCTGTAACCACGTTCTTTCAAGTCAGATTCCTGTTTGAAATTCATAAGGAGGACGCTTACGCACGTGGATGGTATTTTTTGTGAATGGCTTTCAGGCGTTCGCCCGTCACATGAGTATAAATCTGCGTCGTAGAGATATCAGCGTGACCCAACATTAGCTGTACGGAGCGTAAGTCTGCCCCCCCTTCCAAGAGATGACTGGCAAAGGAATGCCGCAGGGTGTGTGGACTGATGGTTTTCATAATGCCCGCATCTATGGCATACTTGCGGATTATCTTCCAGAATCCCTGACGCGATAACTTGTTACCGGAACGATTAACGAAAACAAAAGGACTTTTTCTCTCCTTTAGAAGCCGTGGCCGAGCAGTCTTAAGGTAACCAGTAAGTCTGTCTCTGGCCACCTCACCCACCGGTATAATTCGTTCTTTTGTCCCCTTACCCACTGTCCTTAGAT
>CAYSYZ010000035.1:0-16099 GCA_964435205.1 uncultured Desulfovibrionales bacterium | reverse complement strand
TCGGACAGTAAAAATCAGCAATATAGCTGCCGATAATCTTCTGCCGATAAAATTGATGTCCGTTTAATTGCTTGCCCCTAACCTTTGACCATAGTAACCTCTCGGTACGCCAAGGCGCATTGCTTCTCAGATTCCGCGATAACTGTTTTAGGCTTTTATTATACGAAAGCATAGTTACTACCAGGAGTTTTCAAATCCCCCCTCGCCCCCCTTTACTAAAGGGGGGATAATAAGAAGCATGCCTTATTTTAAGAGAAATTTACCCACACTCTTTCACGATGAGCCCCTTTTGTCTTATTTTTCACAATTCGGAGGATAAGGTTCCCCCTTCCACATATCTAGCAAGCCAAGGTATGAGAAATTGGAACTTCCAACACTCTATGCAGGAACCTTTAACTGCTCCAATCTGCCTTTCGTCAAAAGGCGATAAGAACTCTGCAGGTTGTGCGTTAATGAACAGGTCTTATGCTTCCCCAGGGCCATTACCGATTTCATGATGCCTTCAACTCAGAGGTGCAATGCGCACAGCGCGTAGCCTTTATAGCTATTGTTGATAGACAGTAGGGACACTCTTTAATTATCGGCTCCGCTTGTGGGGCCCTCTCAGGGCGCTTAAGTTTGTTAATATGGCGAAACAAAATAAAGACGGCGAAGGCAACTATTAAAAAGCTAACAATGGTATTTACAAAGACGCCGTAGTTGACCGTAACTGCACCAGCCTTCTGAGCATCAGCAAGGGAAGAATGAGGTCCAGCAACCGTCCCTTCTTTCAGTACTATAAAAAGGCTGGCAAAATCAACGTCACCCAAGAGCAGGCCAATAGGAGGCATAATAATATCAGAAACGAGTGACTTGACGACGGCACCAAAGCCTGCACCAATTATGATTCCAACAGCCATATCGACCGCGTTGCCCGCATAGCAAACTCTTTGAATTCTTTCAGCATATTTATCACTCCCTCTCCTTATGATTGCCATGGAATATAAATTTCGGCCGACTACTTACAGACATTTTCCGTATGCTCGTAAGAGTGCAGGATCGACATTCTATCCAATTCCTTATTATAAAATTGTGGAACACAAATTGTGTATAGTCAAATACTGCCCCGGTCTGCTATGAACCTTTCAAATTGAAAAACCCAAACACTTGTGATATCAAATCACATCTTCAAGGCGGTTGTTCGTGTGAAATCAAGAGATGCCCTCGAAAAGTGGGAATCGGAAATAACAGCATGATATCCGTCAAAAACAAGTAAAAAAGGTCGAATACATTGAATCGAGCATTAAACATTTTTAATCGCTTATTCGTTCTCTGGATTATCCTGGCTGGAATTGCTGCCTTTTATTTTCCGGGCGCCTTTATCCCCCTAAAAGAATACATGGAGTTATTCTTTGGCATAACCATGTTTGGCATCGGGATGGTCCTAAAGCCCGCAGAATTCCTAAACATCTTTAAAAATATCAAGCTCGTGGTAATCGGTGTGGTCGCCCAGTTTACCATTATGCCGCTGTCAGCGTTTTTCGTCTCCAAACTCTTTTCCTTTTCCAAAGAGTTTTCTCTGGGTCTGATCCTGACCGGAGCAGCACCGGGGGCCATGGCCAGTAATGTACTGAGTTATCTGGCCGGTGCCGACGTCGCATATTCGGTATCCTTGACCACCGCATCCACCCTTCTGGCCCCGGTCTTAACCCCGCTTTTAACCCTGTTGTTAGCTCACACCATACTGGAAATCCCTTTCTGGAGCATGTTTGTCAGCGTCTTCAACATGGTTGTTATTCCACTCCTTTTAGGTATAACAGCAAAAAGCATTTTCCATGACCGGGTCGAACCGATATCCAGGATTTTTCCCGCCATTTCCACCACATTTATAGCCTTTATCTGTGCGCTGGTCATAGCCCTTAATAAAGAATACCTCCTGAAAATAAATTCCTGGATTTTTATGGCTGTAATTATGTTAAATCTTTCCGGCCTGTTTTTAGGTTACATGACCGGCAAGGTATTCGGCTTTCATGTCTTGAGAAAACGGGCCCTGTCCATCGAGATCGGCATGCAAAATGCCGGTCTGGGCAGCGTGCTGGCCTTGAAACATTTTAATGAGAAAGTGGCCCTGCCCGCGGTCATTTTTGTCTTTATCTGTATATTCAGCGCATCCTTTCTGGTACAAATCTGGTCCAATACGAAAAAGCCAGGCTGAATCAGTACCGGCCCGCCTCTGACCAGAAAACACGGCCCCCGTTGTTTTTCAATCCTCAATTAGACTTACCACCTGGTACCGGCAATTCCCTGTAGGCTTCAGCCCGTGTCTAGCAGCGCAGAGTGACAAAACCGGGGCCAATTTTGATTGACAATCCTGTAACATTCATTCTACCATTCAATCAGGTGCAAGCCACTAGTCGCTTACTCCAACCGCTTTGCTTAATAAAGAAAAACAGGGCCACAAAATGTTTCGCATCCGCCTCCATGGTCGCGGTGGACAAGGTATGAAGACGGCCAGTCGCATCCTGGGAACGGCCTTCTTTCTGGAGGGCTACGAGGTTCAGGACGCCCCCCGGTACGGTGCGGAGCGCCGCGGCGCCCCAATATTTGCCTATGTCCGGGCCTCCAGGGCGGTCATTAACGAGCGCGGGATCATCAACAAACCGGACCTGGTCATCGTAGCCGATGATACGCTCTTGTTGTTGCCAGTAGCCGGTGTCCTGAAGGGAGTGACGGAGCGTTCGGTACTTCTTATCGCCACTGACCAGACCGCAGGGGCATGGAAAAAGAAGCTCCACCTCAAAGGACTTCTGCTCACGCTCAGTAGCGGGGCTGCGCCTGAAGCCCGCGCCCGCCTTCCTCTGGTGGGCACGGCCTGTGTCGGCGCCGCGGCCAGACTGGTAGGCGTGATTTCCAAAAAGGCTTTAGACGCGGCTGTCTGCGAACATCTCGAACCACTGGGAAAGGTTGTTTTAGAAAAGAACCTGGCCAAGGCCAGGGAAGCCTATGACCAAATGCAGGCGCACACCGGCGGTGTAACCGAAAGAGAGGAACCATCTGCAGATTCATATGAAGACCCGCACTGGATTGATGTGCCCTTTGAGGATGCGCGCATATCGGCTCCTTATATTCACGCGGCAGCCACCAGCCTTAAGGTAGAAACCGGCGCCTGGCGCAGCCTGCGTCCGGTCATCGATCGCGACAAATGCCACCGGTGCGGCCTGTGCCATATCTTCTGCCCGGACGGGGTTATCAGCCTCGATGCCCATGGGTATCCAGAGATGGACTACGAACATTGCAAGGGCTGCCTGATCTGTCTGGTACAGTGCCCTACCCACGCCATCAAGGCCATACCGGAACACGAGGCCAAGGGCCGCCAGGCAGGAAGGAGGGCCCCGTGATGCGCAAACTCCTGACAGGAAACGTGGCCGCAGCCTGGGGTGCCCGTCTGGCCACCGTAGATTACGTGCCAGCTTTTCCCATCACTCCCCAGACTGAAATCATCGAAACCATCGCCGGCTGGATCGACGCAGGTCAGATGGACAGCCGGATGGTAACCCTGGAGTCTGAACACTCCATGATTACGGCAGCCGGAGCCGCAGCCGCAACCGGCGTGCGGGTCTTTACCGCAACCTCCAGCCAGGGTCTCCTGTACGGTATGGAAATGATTTATACCGTGGCCGGCTGGCGGGCTCCGTTCGTCCTGGTCAACGTCTCAAGGGCGCTTTCCGCCCCTATTACCCTGGAGCCGGACCATAATGACGTCCTGGCCGCGCGGGACAGCGGTTTTCTTCAGATTCACTGTGCGACCGGTCAGGAGGTGCTGGATGCGGTCCTCCTGGCCTATCGTCTGGGAGAAGATGAACGGGTGCGGCTCCCTGTTATCGTCAATCTGGACGGATTCTACCTCTCCTTCACCCGTGAGCCGGTAAACCTTCCTGATGCCGAAAAGCTCAGCCAGTTCCTGCCCCCTTATGACCCGGAAGAGACCCATTTTCGCGCCGGAGATCCCATTTCCCAGGGGGTGGTCGTCCTGGGAGGCTCACAGTACTCCTATTTTCGTTATGAAGCCCATTTTGCCGCCCTGAATGCCCTGCAGGTATTTGAAGAGGTTTCCAAAGAATATAACGAGCTTTTTGGAAGATCGTACCAGCCGGTTGAAGCATACCAAACGGAAGACGCGGAAATCGTCTTCTTCATGATGGGATCATTTGCCACCAAGGCCAAGGATGCCGTAGATCGCCTGCGGAGCGCCGGGCGTAAGGTGGGGCTACTCCGGCCACTTCTCCTCCGTCCGTTTCCAGCAAAGGCCATTACTCGCGCTCTCACCGGGAAAAAGGCCGTCGCTGTGGTTGACCAGAACCTTTCTCTCGGAAAGGGAGGCGTCCTTTATACTGAACTCTGTTCAGCCCTTTACGGGGTAACGGACAGTCCGCCCATTCTGGTCAGCTTCATCGGAGGCCTGGGAGGACGTGATATAACCCGGGAAGAATTTTACGAGATGACCGCAGTGACCAAAACGGCCATCGAGACGGGGGAGGTCCCACCTCCCCGGCTACTTTACAGTAAGGAAGAGTTGATGCAGATGAAAGGGCTCCAGTCCATCGCCAGGGTCGAACAGCGAAAGCGGAGAGAAAAGAAATGAAGGAAGGAAGCCTCAAGGGTATAAAGGACCTGCCGTCCTCTCATGTCCTTGGTTCCGGGACTCCATGCTGTGCTGGCTGCGGGGCCCTGGAAAGTATCAAAATATTCTGCGACATCCTGGGGAAGAAAACCGTTTTTGTCAATGCGGCCGGGTGTATGACCATGCTTACCGTTTACCCTTTCACCCCTTTTCGGGGTTCCTGGCTCTATACCGCCATGGCCTCAGCCCCTGCCGGGGCACAGGGGGTACGGGATGCCCTGGATCTGCTGATTCGCAAAGGGCAGCTCACGCCCGAAGAGGATCTCGATGTCGTGGTCCTTACGGGGGACGGCACCGCTTATGGCATGGGACTATCTTCCACCTCCGCGGCCATCTACCGGAAGCTGAACTTCATCTATATCTGCTATGATAATGAGGGGTACGGGAATACCGGCCACCAGTTCTCCGCAGCCACTCCCCACGCCGCCCGGACCGCCACCAGTAAAGGACGGCAAGGTTACCGGGGATATAAGAAAGACCTGTTTTCCATCTGGGCTGCCCATCAGCCCGTTTATGTGGCCACGGTCATAGGTACCGAACCCCTGGATCTGGCACATAAAATTGAAAAGGCGAGGGCTCTGGAAGGACCAAAATTGTTCATCGCCCTATGCCCTTGCCCCACCGGCTGGCAGTTCGAACCGGCAGAGACCATTGACATTGGCAAACTGGCAGTCAAGACAGGTGTCTGGCCTCTTAAAGAATATGTTGACGGCAAAGTCATACACACCAAACTCCCGCGTCCCAGGGGCAAGCGTCCGCCGGTGGAGGAATACCTGAAGAGACAGGGGCGGTTTGCCCACCTTTTTGGCCCGGCCCGGAACGAAGAAATTCTGGCGGAGCTTCAGGCCGGAGTGGATGCCTACTGGGAGGGCATTGGCTAACCAGGGCGAGTAACTGATCGAAGAAAAGGCCGTATGCGGGACGTCAAAAAAAGTTATTTCCATGCTGGCGGGACGGTTCCCCTTCTCGGCCGGACTATTCCGGTGCACTTTGCCCGGATCGCCGGGCAGTTTCCAGACCGGGAAGCGGTGGTGTCAACCCCCCAGAGAAAACGTCTCACCTATGCCGCTCTTTCAGAATCGGTGGACTTCCTGGCCAGAGGTCTGATAGCCTCCGGCTTCGGCAGAGGTGACCGGATCGGCGTCTGGTCGACGAACAATCTGGAATGGCTCCTCCTCCAGATGGCCACGGCCCGTATGGGCGCCATTCTGGTAACCATTAACCCGGCCTACCGCTTGAAAGAACTGGCCTACGCGTTGCGCCGTTCCGAAGTTCAGGGGCTGTTTGTCATTCCCTCGTTCAGGACCAGCGATTACGTTTCCATGCTGTTGGAACTTATCCCGGAGCTTAAAAGCGCCGAAGGCGAAGAGATAAAGAACCCGGAACTCCCCTTCTTAAGGCAGGTAGTCCTCTACGATCCCACCGCACCCCTTGAGACCAAACGTCCCTATCCGGGGTTCACCACCTGGGCGGATATCCTTGAGCAGACCAGATCTGTTTCCATGGAAGAACTAGACCAGATCACCATGTCCCTGGAGATCGACGACCCCATCAACATCCAGTATACCTCCGGGACCACCGGCCATCCCAAAGCGGTAGTACTATCCCATCATAACATCCTCAACAACGCCTATTTTTCCGGATTGGCGATGCATTTTACGGAAAAGGACCGGCTTTGCGTGCCGGTCCCCTTTTATCACTGCTTTGGCATGGTACTGGCCAGTCTGCTCTGTTTCTCCCACGGGGCCTGTGTAGTGGTCGCCTGCGAGCATTTTGACGCCCTGGAGGTCTTAAAGGCGGTCGAAGCAGAGAAATGTACCGCCATTCACGGCGTTCCTACCATGTTCATTGCCGAGCTGGAACATCCGGATTTCAGGAAAATTGATACCTCCAACCTGCGCACAGGGATTATGGCCGGTGCGCCCTGCCCGCCAGTTCTCGTAAAGCGGGTGATGGAAGAGATGCACTGCCGGGAGATTCTGATTGGCTATGGTGAGACCGAGGCCTCGCCCTTGACCCACCTGACCACGCGGGAAAACAGCATGGAGCGCCGTACTGCTACCGTGGGCAAGAACCTCCCCCATCAGGAGGTAAAGGTGGTGGATGTGGCCACCGGCGGCACTCTCCCCGCCGGACAGAGCGGGGAAATCTGCTTCCGGGGCTACCATGTCATGAAGGGCTACTATGGGGATCCCGAGGCCACCAGGGCAGCGATCGATGATCACGGTTGGCTTCACTCTGGTGACCTGGGCACGATGGATGCCGATGGATACGTGCGCATCACCGGGAGACTGAAGGAAATGATCATCCGGGGCGGGGAAAATATCTATCCCCGCGAGATTGAGGAGTTTATTTACAATCATCCCAAGGTGGCCGAGGTGGCAGTCTTTGGCCTACCGGATGAGTTCTATGGCGAGGAGGTCATGGCCTGGATCAAACTTCACGCCAGCCAGACTGCCACCGAGGAGGAGATACGCGGCTTCTGTAAGGGTAACATAGCCCACTTCAAGATCCCCCGTTATATCTGGTTTGTGGAAGAGTTTCCGATGACCGTGACCGGCAAGATACAGAAATTCCGCATGCGGGAGATGGCAATCGAAAAAATGAGAAAGTTACACTCCGGGCCGCAGCCCTCTGTAAAGAAACATGGCTGAGCAGGAGTAAAGGGTATCTCATTCTTCAAATTTCAACAGGGCTTCGGGCCTGGTAACAGTGACAACCGGACAGTAGGACCCCAAACCAACATTTTCTACCACACTCCCTACATACCACCTCTTCTCCTGTTCTCTGACGTGCGAACCGACGGTAATAAGATCAATGTCGTTCAGCCGGGCGTACTTTAGGATCTCTACAGACGGTACTCCTTCCCAGACATCAAAGGAATAATCAACACCTTTTATCTGGCTTCCGTATGTCGCCTGTATTTTTTCCTTTGACCTGGTGATGCCTCTTTCTATCTGCTCCTGCGGGTAACCGGGCGTAATCTTCAAGACGTGGAAGATATACATCTTGGAACCATACCTTTGCGCTACTTCCAAGGATAATTCAAAGGCATATTGACATGTCTCCGAGAAATCTGTGCAGAAAAGAATACTTTTAAAAGCCAGTTTTTCTTTAGGTACCATGCGACCCACAATCATCACCGGGCGATGAGCCCGCATAATTACTGCTTCCGCCGTAGTCCCTAGAGTCCCTGCCGTATTCATTCTGCGCAACACACCTTTTTCCTCGGCCCTTCCCCTATGGGGACCCAGTACAATAAGATCAGCCTTCGCTGTTCTTGCCATTCTCAAAATTTCCATCCATGGGAAGCCGGATCTCGCTTCAATAATATAATCTTTACACCCGGTCAATGCCTCAGCGCACTTCTCCGCCATTGTCTTTTTCACCGCCTCTATATATTCTGCTCCTGCGGTTATTTCTTCACCAGTTCTAAAATTTTTTACCCATTCCCTGTAGATTGCATAAGAGGATTCGAGCACGTGCAAAAAATAAAGCCGGGCATTCTCCCGTTTGGCTAGATTAATCGCCAGTATTGATGGTGCATCACAGGCATCTAGCGAATCTGTCGCTACCAATATTTTACTAAACATGGGTAAACCCTCCTTTTTTAATTTTAAGGCGTTCAGGCATCCTGTACCTGAACCCAAAACAAGCTTTTCTCGAAGCAGCAGGAGAACTTTAGATTCTTTGTGGCCTGAGAGTCTGGAACCAAAGACAGAATGAGCAGTTCGTGTTTAGCGAGTCTTCCGGCACATGCTTTAGGGGAAGACAATCTCTTTGATGTGTCGCGAGAAAACCAGATGGATTCTGAACAGCCTCAATGTCTCATTCAATCCTACAATATCAGTATATTTCAGAAACCGGTCAAATTACAACTCCCTCGACTTCGCCCCGGGCCGGCTGCTTTCTGATAAACCTCCCCGCAGCAAGCTACAGGGAATTACAAGTTAAAAACATTGACAAATATGCAACGTTCGTTCTACATAGAATCCTCAAAATGATAGAAAGTCACTTTCGTCAGGTTATACGTCAGGCGTTTCTATGTTTCTTCTTAAAGTAACGCCGGGAGTTGAATGGACACCCTGAGTATTCGCTACTGTTTTACACTGGCCGGTGGCCCAAAAAAAATCTTCGACTTGCACCTAGATGCACAAGACCTTCACTTGATCGGCAACAGTCCCGAGGGCCTTCCTTCGTGGACGAATCTCGATTTTCACCAGTGCCCCAATTGTCGCCTTACTAAAGAGACTCATCCACACTGCCCTCTGGCTGCCAACCTTGTTACCATCGTGAAAACTTTTGAGGGCCTGCTATCATACGAGAAAATGCATGTGGACGTTATTACGGAGGAAAGGACTATCTCCCAGGATACAACGGCCCAGGAAGGGATCAGTTCATTGATGGGCCTGGTTATAGCAACCAGCGGCTGTCCTTATACAGCCTTCTTCAAGCCCATGGCGCGTTTCCATTTACCCCTGGCAAGCGCAAAAGAGACCGTATACCGTGTCACCTCCATGTACCTGCTAGCGCAATATTTCTTGAAAAAAGAAGGGCAGAATGCCGATCTGGAATTAAAAGGTCTCAGAAAGATTTATCAGGATATGCAGATTCTAAATTCTGCAGTTGCAAAACGTCTGCGGGCTGCGAGCGAGACGGATTCGTCGGTAAATGCCATAATTTTACTGGACATATATACCAAGGCCTTGCCACTGGTAATAGAACGATCCCTGGAGGAAATTCGCCCCTTATTTACTCCTTTTCTTCAGGAAGGAGCTGTTTCGGAAGAATCACTCCACCAAACTCAGCCTGCGGGGGTCACAGTGTGAAGTGCCTTGACACTTCTATCTCTGTCCCCGCCCTGAACAACTTTCCGCCCATGATCGCGTCTTCAACCGTCCTGTAGGATTCTAACCGGCCATCGGGAAGAAATGAGACCCACGCTCCGGCTTTAAGTAAGACACCCTGAAAAAGCGTATCTTTGGCGACATGACACCGCTTTAAACTGCCGCTATCGTGAAATCCTATCCAGGCCCGGCCCTTACAGGGGATGTCCTGAAACATCTTATCTACCGCCAGTTCGCAGGCCGAAAGGCGCCCGTTCCTGTGAAAAAGAACGAACGTAGTGGCTCTAGCCGGAACCTCCTGAATCGCCTGATTGCCTGATAGATAGCATCTGCATAAGCTTCCATTCTCATACAAATTAAGCATGCTGTCCATCCGGCATGTAACTGTCTTTAACGTCATATCGCTTGCCAGAACACAGTGAGAAAGGTTACCGTTAGCATAGAGCCAAACCCAGTTATTTCCACGGCAGGGAATATCTTTGATGACTTTGTCTTTCAGCACGTAACAGCCTGCCAGATGGCCATTGTCGTGGAATAATACCCGTGTCCCGGACTCAAAAATAACGTCCTCAATTGAAACCGGCTTTGAAAGCTCGCCGCAAATCAGGGCACCGTCTTCACCCACCTCCACCTCCGCCCCGGCCCGGCAGGGTATCCCCTGGATGACGATATCCCTGGCCAGGACACACCACCTCAAGCGCCCACTGGCCCAGAACTCTACAACGCTGTCACCATGGCATGGGATATCCTGCACCAACAAATCTCGCGCCAGGGTACACTTCCACAATCCAGATTTTTCGTGAAATTCTGCCCTCGTACCCCCTTTAATGGTCACTCCATCATAACTAAAATCTTGAGAGGCCTCGAAGTGCCATAAATGGCCACTTCTGTAAAACCCGACTTTTGAACCGGCACGGCAAGAAATACCCTGGAGCACTGTATCCCGAGCAAGTTCACAAGAGGCCATCCCGTGCCCGCTTACAAAATTAACTCGTGATGAAATATTACAGGAAATTGGAGCAGGAATATCACTCATGGTCCAGACCGCGACTTATTAGCACACCTTCCCCATCAAATATGATCGTCGTTCCGGCATATAGTTGAACCCCTTGGATCGAACAATCCCTGGCCAGTTCTCCCTGCCAGAGCCGCCCTTCCCTGTGCAGCAGCACCATGCTCCAGGCCTTAAGCCATACCCCCTGAAAATTCACTTCGCAAGATAGTGTCCCGCCAGCCAGGCTTCCGTTGTCATGGAACCAGATGAGACGGCCGGCCTGGCACGGGATACCCTGGATGGAGATATCCCTAGAGAGCGTTCCGGCCGAAAATTTGCCATTCTCATGGAACCACACCCGGCTATGAGCCCGCCATGGGACATCCCCGATAACCGTATCTTCACCGATATCACACGAAGAGAGCCCACCGCTTTCGAAAAAACAGACGTCGGCTCCTGGTTTAATCAGGAGATCCTGAATGACAATTTGCTTAGAAAGTTCCGTTTTGAAGAGTGCCCCATTTTCATGGAAAATGGTCAAGGCGCCTGCACGGCATGGAATATTATTAAACAGAAAATCCCCTGAAAGTCTGCACGTATGCAGCCGACCGTTACTGTAAAATTCTACCTCTGTCCCCGCCAGGCAGGGAACGCCGCAGATCGTGGTATTTTCTGAAAGAAGACAGCGCCATAAGTATCCATCTTCATGAAAACCAACTATGGTGCCCGCGTGGAAGTACGTGCCCTGGATAGTAGCGTCCGTCAAGAGCTCACAGCTCCTCAAAATTCCGGCATCACGAGATGTAGTGATGCTTCCTTCTCTACACGGTATTTCCGGCAGCACAGCTATCTTCCTTGACAAAAAGTTATGCCATAATGTAGAAGAGATTATCACTTGTTTTATGCGGCATGGGCCTGCCATTGCAGGTTTTGATGATGCCCATTTGCCAGAAACTATATGAAGGGAAAATCATTCTTTGCGTCTCCGCGCATCATAGCTTACTCAGATTTTGATCCTCTCGCTGAGCGAAGACCACTCTGGGGGGACTACTGGTTAAAAAACAATCTGACTGACGAATTCAAAAAACTAAAATATCCCTCATCACCGACAAGCTCGCCAGTACTTATACACCTCTTTGGAAAATCTCTTCAGTCCCTGCCCGCTGGCACCTATAACATCCTCTGGCACCATAGCCATCCCGACTGGATCACTCCTCAGGTCCTTTCTCATTACCATAAAATATACTGCGTCTCCAAACCTTTTATAAATAAAATAAACCAAATGGGATTCGAGGCTGAGTGGTTGATGGTCCCGACCAGTGCCAGACCTGTCCAACGTCCCCATATATATGACATCGTCTTTGTCGGCAATGCACGCCGGGATGGCAAAAGGAGAGCAATCCAAGACCTCAAAAACGGCCATTACAACATCAAGGTCTGGGGATCAGGCTGGACGGGACTAGTTCCAGACACGTGGATCGCCGGCACCTATTACGACCATAAAAATCTCAACAAGTTATATGGAGCCGCGAAGATAATTGTAAACGATCACCATGAAGACATGCGCCGGGAAGGCTTCATAAACCCGCGCATACTGGATGCGTTGGGTAGCGGCACGCTGGTCATTTCGGACTATGTGACCGGTATGGAAGAAATATTTGAAGATTCTGTGCCCACCTACAACTCACCGGATGAGTTAAGATCACTGGTAAAAAACTATTTACGCGATGACCGGGCAAGGAAAAGCCTGATAAAAAAAGGCCAGAAAATAGCCTTGAAATTTTCTTACGCCTATGTGGCCACAACTATTGCCAAACACATAGAAGATAAAGTAGTATCCAAGGCACGAGAAAATCGCAAAGGGGGCAGTTGATCTATGGATGTTACCGTTGCTGAACTGATCGTCCGCTATTTGCAGAAACTCGGTGTGACACATATATTCGGAGTCCCCGGTGCCCATATCCTGCCAGTATTTGACAGGCTCTATGACTCCAACATACAGACGATATTAACGAAACATGAGCAGGGCGCCGCGTTTATGGCCAGCGGCTATGCTCGATGCTCCGGCAAAATCGGTGCCTGTATTGCAACCACCGGCCCAGGAGCTACAAATCTGGTAACAGGAATAGCTAACGCCTTCATGAACGCCACGCCGATCCTGGCCATCACCGGCGAAACGCCCACCTACTCATTTGGCAAAGGGGCCTTACAGGAAAGTTCGGGTGACGGGACTGCAGTTAACCAGAATGACATCTTCCGGGGAGTCACAAGATACAACAAGATTGTTCAGCGGACTGACTACCTGCCACAGGTCCTAAGGTCTGCCACCAGTATCCTCTGTTCAGCTACCCCTGGGCCTGTCCTTCTGAGTTTTCCGTACAACGTGCTGCGCGAAAAGGTTGACCCGGGCATTCTGGAAGACCCAAAACCAGCCAAACCCAAAGCTTTGGCTGGAGAGCGGACGGTACCTTTAGATGGCATACTGGAATTAATCAAAAAGGCTGATTATCCGGTTATCATCGCTGGCCACGGTTGTGTACTTTCAAAGGCTGAAGAAGACGTGATGAATTTCTGTACTCAACTAAACATACCGGTGGCTACCAGCCTCAAAGCACGGGGAATAATTCCAGAAACTTCAAAATTGTCTTTAGGCATATTGGGAATAACGTCCAAGGAATTAGCCTATCGATACATAACCGAAAAGGCGGACCTTCTGATCTTCCTGGGGGTCAGCTTTGGTGAAAGAACAAGTTACAACTGGAGCCCAGCCCTGCTAAGGGGCAAAATGACCATCCAGGTGGACATTAACTACGCACAATTGGGAAAAACATTCGAAGCCGACACCACTGTCTGCTGCGACATAAAAACACTGTTGAAAAGACTGGAGGCAGCCCTTAATATCAACCCGATTGACAAAAAAGACGTTTCTTTTCTTCCCCACTACCGGGACCAATATGGCCATTCTACCCTTAATGACGGGGATTTTTCACTGATCAGTTACTTCCTGACCAGACTTAACAACCGTTTTGGCGGCGATGCGGTTATTTTCGATGACAATATAATATTCATGCAGCATTACGCCAACCTGACTAAAAGCGGATGCTACTTCCCAAATTCAGGCATTTCATCTTTAGGGCACTCGCTGCCTGCAGCTATAGGAGCCAAATTAACCACCTCCAAACCCACTCTTGCCATAATCGGTGACGGCGGATTTCAGATGTGCTGTATGGAACTTATGACGGCCGTTAACTATCGGGTGCCAATCACGGTCATTCTCCTCAATAATTCGTCTCTCGGTTTAGTCAGGAAAAATCAGTATTACAACTACGGAGGGCGGTACATAGCCTGCGACTTTATAAACCCTGATTACGCCCACATGGCTAAGGCCTTCGGCATAAATCACAGGCGCGTAACTTCAAATAGCGAAGCAGACCAGGTCCTTGAGCACGTTGATTTTCAAGATGGTATCAACCTGATTGAGGTCGTGCTGAACAAAGATGGATTCCTCAATTACTCATCCGGAAGATAGATAGTAGTATATATAACACTACAACGACATTTGTATCTTTATGGTTCAATATCCCTATGGTAAGAGCGGCTTTCAGCCGTCCGCCGGAGGCGGATCGCAGCAAGCCTCCGGGTCGGCCGAGGACAGATGCTGCTCCTACGAGGAAAAAATCTAACAATGTCATTGTAGAGACAAAATAGCCGTTGGAGCCGATCCTTGCCGGAGCAAATCCAATTCAGACACATAAATACCTTCTTCCAGAAAAAGGCCGCCGATAAAGCTATTTCGGCCCTTGCGCACAAATTCCGGCTGTTGACGCAGGGGCCAAGTAACACCCGCGCAGTTCATCACCATATAGGACAGATAGTACGTATCTATGAAAAGGCAATACTTTCCCTCGAACAACATATTTCGAAGGCGGGGATTAAGGCCAGTTTAACAAAACTGCATAAAGATATATTCGTGGAACTGGAAGGCTTACTCTCCTTAAAAAAGGACAGCGAACGGCATACGTTTTTAATCGTCATACCGGTAGCTGACAGGCCCATAATGCTCAAAAACTGCCTGAGGAGCCTGCTCCGGCAGTGCGCAGATTTCCAGTACGGAGGCCAAACAAATATTGGCCCAGCGGGGAACCAGGTCTATTCGCGGATCGCGGTATTAGTCATTGACGACAGCAAAGATGGAACCAACGTCAAGGCCAATAAAGCCATCGCCAGAGATACAACAAAAGCAGGCCTCTCTACACATTATCTGGGTCTCGCCGAGCAATCCGGGGTTTTAAATCAAATCCCGGAGAAACTTCGGAAAAATTTGAAACATATTATAGGGGATTACAATAATGGCGTACTACCTCACAAGGGGGCATCAATAACCCGGAACATAGCCTATTTGCTGATAACTGAGCAACTGAAAAACTATCCGGAAAAGACCCTGATTTATTTTATCGACAGTGATGAGGAATTCGCCGTCGAAGTGGAACAAAAAAGCGGATACGCCAGTAGAGGCACCGTTAATTACTTTTACTGGCTCGATAAATTATTTAGTTCTAACGACATAGATATTTTAACAGGAAAAGTGGTAGGTGACCCGCCGGTATCGCCAGCGGTCATGATTAACACCTTCCTTGAAGATGTACTGCCGTTTTTCCAGCAAATATCAAAACTTAATGCACACGACCCCTGCATCTTCCACCGCAAACCGTCGTCCAGACACAGTCCGGCCCACTATAATGATCTTGTCAAGATGTTCGGATATAAATCTTCGGCCCGGTCCTGCCCTTACCCGTGTCCTATTGAGGGCCAACACACCATTAATGATGCCTTTGAAGAGTTCTCAAAAAAAATAAATGGCTTTTTTTTCGGCTTACACCCGACGCGGAAGGCCATGTACTACCCCGATGGCGGACCACTGAATATATCTGCTGCCAGAACCGTTTACACGGGGAATTTCGTTCTTAAACCTGGGGCATTGAGATACTTTATCCCTTATGCCGATCTAAAATTGAGAATGGCCGGGCCGGCCCTGGGCAGATTATTGCAGGCCAGAATAGGCAAAAAATTCGTCTCTGCGAATTTACCCTTGCTGCACAGACGAACGTTAACTAGAAACCACCAGGGAGAATTCAGGCCAGGCCTTAATAATCAAGAGAGACGAGTTGACCTGTCTGAAGAATCCATCCGTCAGTTTTGGGGCGACGTCCTGCTTTTCTCCGTCGATGAGTTAACAAAACATGGCTATCCCGATGTCCATTTGAAATCGGACTTTCTAGCCGCTGTCGTAGAAAAAACAAAGCAAAAAATCTGGTATTTATATGCTGAAAACAGCAAGGCAGTCTCAGAAAAGATCGCACTGCTCAAAGAATTCTTAACAAATCCTGATTACTGGTGGAACGGCTGTGCGGGTCGCGTAGAGACAGTTAACCGCTATAAGCTCTTTTGCTCCAACCTGGGATTTAATTTTGGAATACAATCAAAGGGCTATCAGGAATTAAAGGACACTTTTGTTCGCCGCGACTTTTCCTCTCGCATCGCAAAAGCCCTCTATGACTTTTATGAGGATGAACGCCTCTGGCATGAAGTCCTTAACGG
>CAYSYZ010000034.1:12429-16197 GCA_964435205.1 uncultured Desulfovibrionales bacterium | reverse complement strand
ATGGTGGGTCAAACGATTCCACCGTTGAGTTTATTAAAACCTTTTCCGAAAACGAAAGCCCCGTAAAGCTTGTTGTTGCAAAAGGAGCAAACATTTCCGAAGGCAGGAACATAGCCATCAGACATGCCACATATCCTTTGATTGCTGCAACAGATGGAGGCTGCAGACCCGACAAAATGTGGTTAGAAAAACTCATTGAGCCTCTTGAAGCCGATCCTTCAGTGGATGCGGTAAAAGGAGTTTTTGAATCCGAACCCCATAACCTATTTGAACGCCTGAGCGGATTCCTCACGCTCCCCGGTAGCCTTAGTGAAATTGATGAAGCTAATTATCCAATGAGCGGTCGTTCCTCCGCTTTCAGGAAATCCGTCTGGGAGAAAGCCGGAGGTTATCCTGAATGGCTGTATACAGCAGAAGACTCTCTTTTTGAAGAAAAGTTAAGAAAGATGGGGGCAAATATAAAGTTGGCCAAGGAGTCGATCGTACATTGGCGGCCCCGAAAGACCTTCTGGAAGATGGGAAAGATGTTCTATCTTTACGGGAGGGGGGCAGGCAGGATAGGGAAGAGTCTCAAAGGTGCTTACTACCACCTTAGAAATTATCTGTTGGGAGTTGTGCTTTTGATAATATCGTTTTTGTACCCCTTAACATTGATACTTTTCGTTGTCGGAGTAGGGTACATCTACAAGGGGTTTTATAGACCAATCGTCAATAGGGTCAAGACTGTGTACCCTGGATGGCAGGCCGAATTTTATGTTCCTCTGATTGTATTCATACGGAGTCTCAGCTATAGCATGGGATTCCTTGTGGGAAATTATGAATACAAGTACGTTTCAGGCTTCAAGGAAAACCTTGAATCTTACCTTAGAGGAGGCAAAATAGAGGAGACAGTAGATTAGGGATAAACTATGAATCCAACAGTAAGTGTGGTCATCCCAACATATAATACGGCCAAGTACATTTCCGAAGCAGTTGAGAGCGTACTCGCCCAAACCTATAGAGATTTCGAGATAATCGTTGTTGATGACGGTTCGACAGACAACACGTATGAAGTCATAAAGCAGTGCCATGCTAACAATGTGCAGGAAGTTCAACTGATCGAGGTCATTAACCCCTTTGAACGGACCAAACTGACCGAACCGAATCAACGGACTCAACAGACCAAACTGCTCTATATTTACCAGACAAACGGTGGCCGGGCCAGTGCAAGAAACACGGGGATAAAGGCAGCTAAGGGTAAATATGTTGCGTTCCTCGATAGTGACGACCTGTGGACTCCTGGAAAACTCGAAAAACAGGTCGAAATCATGGAGGGTAATGAGAATATCGGCTTCCTTTTTGGAGATAAACAGCGATTTTCTGATGATGGTAAAATAATCACCTCCTCCATGTTTGCGAGAAGAGGCTATGATTTAAATTTCTTTGGAGACCCTCTTTTTGTTCGTGATCCTTATAGGAAGCTTTTGGAAGCTAATTTTATTCCTACTGGCACCATCATCCTGAGAAGGGAATGCTTCGATAGATCCGGCCTATTCGACGAAGCTATATATGTTGAGGACTGGGAATTCTGGTTGAGAATTGCGTTATTCAATAACCTGGCCTATTCTACTGAGATATGGGAAATGGAGAGAGACCGTGAGGGTAGCGGATCAAAGAATCTCAAGGCAGTGTACCTATCGAACATTAAGATCCTGGAGAAAAATGAAAGAGACTTTAAGGATATTCTAAAAAAGCTTGATATCGATCTCAATTCTAAAATTTGTGAGAGTTACAGGGATACCGGCTACTTCCTTTTAACCCACGACAAATTGCTGGCCAGGGAGTGCTTTAAGAAGAGTCTATTAAGAGGATTTCAAGTAAGAACTTGCCTTTACTGGCTCTTTACTTTTTCGGGGTATCTTGTACAAAAGCAATCCAGCGCTTGAAGGAACGAGGGGCTTGGTTATTTCCTGGAGAAAGCCAAGGTGGATGAATAGACTATATTTTGTTATGCGCAAGGCTCTCAGACAGACCCTGGCTAAGATATCCCCTGGCCCCCGATGGGCCGACCATTACATCGCAGTCTCGGGTCTTCCGCGCAGCGGCACCAGTTGGGTAGCCAAGGCGCTTTCTCTTGCCAAAGGGGTATCCTACTATTTTGAACCTGAGCACGTGCTTGGACATTCATATATGCACGCATATGTCCCGCAGGATGAATTTCGCAGGGATTTTTATGCTCATATTCAGAGATCGTTGCGAGGAAAAATAACTGACGAATATACATTAGCGGAGCAAGGATTACGGGAAATTCTCTTACAGCCCCTTGCCAACACTGTTTTTGTTAAATGGGTCTGGCTGACTCTGTCGCTTGATTGGATTGCGCACCATTTCCCCAATCTGAGAGTAATTCAGCTCATTCGCCATCCGGTTCCGCTATTTCTAAGCTGGCGTCAGCGGGATTGGGATCCAGGTCTTTCCCTTAATCTGCTTTTGAATCAGCCATTGCTTATGGACGGCCCGCTCAAGCCTTATGCGAATGTAATGCGAAAGGCTTCAACCTTCTGGGAAAAAGCCGGTGCCTTCTGGGGTGCAGTGAGTTTCATGCAATTACGGGCCCATCACTCTGGCTGGTTTCTCCTGGAGCACGAATGGTTATGTCTCGATGCCCATGCCCGTTTCCGCTGGCTGGCGGAAAAACTCAACTTACAATGGGATAATAACATTGAGGAATTTTTGTCGTCCGGGCGGAAGACCATGTCTGGTCCTGGCTATGGAAAGAGGCGCGAGCCTCGAAGCGAAGTCCACAAGTGGAAATCACAGGTTACTTCGGAGGAGTTAGATGAACTAAAAGAGGTTATAGTTCATTTCGAGTTACCATTTTATCATGATTTAAATCCTGAGGCCCTTTGCACGACTACTCTGCACCAAGGTCTTGATCTCCCAAAATAATGATTGTAATGAACTTAACCCGGCGTGTTATTAATAAAATCAGCAGAATTGTCCAGGGTCCACCAGTTCGCGACAGGATAGTGGTCAAGGTTGTCGACGCTTCCAAGAGGAGAAACCTGGAACCGGGCTTTCTGATAGGGGTTTATCGCTCTGGTACTACCTTGCTACGCTATGTTCTGGATAGTCACAGCAATATTGCCGTCCCGCCGGAGACCAATTTTCTCCGCCCGCTTGCAGATCTCTGGCGCTCTGAATGGTTTAAAAACGGACTACATGGAATAGGTGTTGATGAAAATGGCTTACGTGACAGGCTCTTAGGATTCTCGGCAGGGATATTTGACGACTACGCTATGGCTAAAGGGAAAGCTCGATGGATTGATAAGACTCCAGCTTATGTCGATATCTTAGACTTTTTAGACTTCTTGTTTGGAGAGAGATGTCGCTATATCATGCTCTACCGGCATGGTCTCGATGTGGCCAATTCTTTGGCCGTTATGTATGAAAAAGGGGTGCTGGGTGGTCCGGCAAAAGAATATGCAGATACCCATAACCAGCACCCTCGATTGACCTTTGCACGCTATTGGGCAGAACAATGTGAAAAGATGCTGGCCTTTGAAGCTGCGCATCCTGGGCAGTGTTTTCGCATCTATTATGAACAATACGCAAAGGAACCTGAGCAATATTTGCCACCCTTGTTCGCATTTTTAGGCGAGCCATGGGATTCAGAAGTTCTCAATTTTAATAAAAAGCAGCACGATTTTGGTCTACAAGATTCCAAGATATTGGAAGCCAAACGTTTTGCTCCCCGGATTAATACTTACAATTTATGGAGTAAAGAGG
>CAYSYZ010000034.1:9660-12419 GCA_964435205.1 uncultured Desulfovibrionales bacterium | reverse complement strand
AATATTTGACCATTAAATCAGTGTGATTTTGGCGATGATACTTTCAAAATGGTTGGACCGTTGAACCGCATCATAGAAACATCGTCTGGGGCCGCCTGTCTTTCAGTGCCCAATGTCAGTGAAGGTAAAATGGGGGATTCCACCCCCAGCATTCCCGGCCACTCTTGGCATAATGGAGTAATTTGAGATGTCTATACGTGACCTGATTACATTTGCTGTTATATTCGGTAGCCTTCCCTTTTGTTTTACAAGGCCATGGATTGGTATTCTTGTATTCTCATGGATTGCTTACATGAATCCCCATCGATTTACATGGGGAGCAGCCCACGACTTTCCTTTTGCTCAAATAGTTGCCATTGTAACCCTTGCTGGTTTCATTTTTACAAAAGATAAAGACAAATTCTATATGGAAAGAGAGACTGTGCTGATTCTTTTACTCTGGATTATTTTTACACTTACTACTTTTTTTGCCTTTTACCCTGACGAAGCTTGGTTAATGTGGAAGAAGACTTCCAAAATCTTCCTAATGTGTCTTATAACAGTCCTCGGATTCCTCGGCGGCAAGGGGGGGATATTCTCAATAGCAACTGCCGGAGCATATAATGTCAAAGGGCCTGAGGGGTCTTTCATGGGAGGTGAAGGGGATTTTGGCCTTGCACTAAATATGGCGTTACCTTTGCTTTTCTATCTGGCAAGAGATGAGGAAAACAAGAAACTGAAATTTATTCTTAATTCAGCATTCGTCTTGTCCATTCTTTCCGTGATATTTACCTATCGCCGCGGCGCTTTTTTAGGATTGGCTGCGGTTATTTTTTTGTTATTACTGAAATCAAACAAGAAAATTCTGGGTGCTATTTTTTTATCAATAGCACTAATGATTACTTCTTATTTTATAACGGAAAAATGGTTTGAGCGGATGGGAACAATAGAGGCATATGAGCAGGATAGGTCAGCTATGGGAAGAATCAATGCCTGGAAGATGGCATGGAATGTGGCCGAAGATAGACCATTAAGTGGCTCAGGATTTGATGGTCTTGGATGGGAAACCATAGAAAGATATTCACCAAATCCTGGTGCCACCGCCGGCGATGTGCATAGCATCTATTTTGAGATATTGGGCGAGCATGGTTTCATTGCTTTTGGATTTTTTATAGCACTGTTGTTGTCAGCTTTTCAGAGCCTCAGAAAGCTTAAAAGGACATTTAAAAACGATCCTTCACGCAAATGGATAAGTAACTATTCAGATATGCTCCAAGTAAGCATTATTGCGTATATGGTGGGTGGAACTTTTTTGGGTAGAGCGTATTTTGACCTCTTCTATCATCTTATAATAGTAATAGTTATTCTTAAACTATTAGCTCGTAAAGAAATTATGCTTAGCGACGCAAACTTTTTGCCGTCACAAGAGCCTGCTAATTTATGAGAAAAATGTTTATGCTTGAGATAATGAAAAAATTATCATTATCGGTAATCTTCATCCTATTTTCTGTCCTCCCATGCCATGCTGAAGACATAGATATTCCTCTTACAATTCACGAAGCTTTAAGAGATGGGATCTCTGGTATTGATAGAAAAGAAGAACCGGTGACAGCTGGGATACCCTTTCCACAGGGAACGCTTTATGAAAAGAATGGTATGCCTCAGTTGGCCCTTCAAGGGGTAAAGGAGTTTCAATTTCGTACGCTCGCCAGATGGCCGGATGGTTCCGTGAAGTGGGCCTTGGTTGATTTTCAGGCAGATGTCAGGGCTGAGAAAATGAACCAGAGTATTAAGACCGTATCGGGCAATGGTAATTCTCCTGGCAAAATCGCTATCGATAGAGAGAACTCCATTCTGGTCGACACTGGCACCATGACCGTGCAGATTAGGAAAAAGGGATTTAATCTTTTTGATAGTGTGATTATGAGTGGTAAAGAAATAACATCTGGCGACTCAAACGGAATAATCGTCATTGATGGGGAAGGAAGAGGATATTTTGCATCCCATGACAAAGATGCAAGGGTTACCATTGAAGAAAATGGGCCGGTAAGGGCGGTTATTAAGGCTCAAGGGACACACATCAGCAATAATAAAAGGATGATGGACTATACGGTCAGGATGCATTTTTATAAGAACAAATCGAGGGTACGGGTTATCTATACCCTGCGGAACGCAAGTAAAAAACAGTTCGAACATGCCTTTATACGATCTCTTGACCTTGTCACAAAATTGTCAGTAAGAGGGCCGTACCAGGTAGACATGGCCACGCATAATGGGGTGATAAAACAACGGTTGTCAGATAAAAATGATGACCTGGCTTATTATCAGGCGGTTTCTGATTTCCCCCAAGAATACGCGGGCGATGCTTTTTATGATAAGGCACCGATTCCACCTGATTATAAAAGGGAAAAACAACGGGGGTTTGTCCAGGAAGGATACTGGATTAAAAAGGGTAATAGGGAATTAGCAAGGGGAGGAAGAAAGGAATATCCTGATTTGGCATGCATGGATGTCAGCGATACGGAAGGGAAAGGAGTGACTGTGGGGATCCGCTTTGCGGCAGGATGGTGGCCTAAAAGTCTGGGGGCAAAGTCGGATGGTACGATTTCTATTGGACTGTGGCCCAAGGAAAATGGGGTTGGCTATTGGATAAGATACGGAAGCCATAATACCTTTGAAATTGTATACGATTTCCATACTAAACCTGCAAATCCGATGGAAACAATGAAGAAATTTCAGTGCCCGCTCTTAGCAAAAGCTCCCGTTGATTGGTATAACCG
>CAYSYZ010000034.1:7490-9650 GCA_964435205.1 uncultured Desulfovibrionales bacterium | reverse complement strand
CCGCAACGTTAATGGGATATACCCTCTTTATAATTTCGTATCGTTTGCTGATGAAAAAGGCTATGTAGAAGGTAAGAGATGGGACTATTCTGTGGGATGGCGCAAGCCAAAGATGGAGGTGTGGCGGTATCATTACTGGGGGTGGGGAGGGTTTTTAAATCAGCATGATTTTGCACGCATCAGCCTTGTGAATTTTCTTAGACAAACCCATGACCTTCGAAAAGCAGGTGAGTACTTTTTATATTCTGAAGCCAGATTTAATTATAATGCTGACTTGGCTGTCTATCATTCTGATGATTATGATTGTTCTGTGGCCAATTATTACCCAAGAGAAAATAGCAAGAAGGCGGAGTTAGCCAAGGTGACTTTCGAAACAGAGCATCCCCACTGGTATGGCCTTCCCGTCTATTATTATGTAACAGGTGATGAGCGAATAAAGGAGGCCATCCTGGATTGGGCGGAAATCGCCAAGAATACGTTTGATGTAAAGAAAAAAAAGTGGCTAATGGTGCACCCGAGATTTTTTGGCTGGGGTATGTATACTCTTGCTGCCCTATATGATTTTACCGGCGATACTTCATTGATAAAAATAGCTGACGGCAATTTTGTAGAGCTCTTGCGAAACTCCCGAGCGCAACCCGGCGAGCTGTTTATTGATTGGGAACGAGGTTTCGCCGCTGGAGGCTCAGGCAGTGGTTGGGGTAAATATCCAGGTCTTAAGCCGGGCTTAATGACTGGGTACACTGTATTCGACGGTCTCTACAACTATTATCTCCATCTGGAGGAAAAGAATCCTCTCAAGGAAAAGGTGGCGGATGTATTAGAAGGGATATCCGAGTTCATGTACAGGGAACCCTATTTTGAAGGTGAAAAAAGAGGACATTGGGCGTTTTGGCTTCCCTATGTCTACAATCTCGAAGATAAGTCTAAGTCAGATCATGGATACCGGCTTATTCTTCAAGCTTTCTATGTAAATCTATTTCCATATCTGGCAAATGGGGAAGACAGGTGTCCTGAAAGAATGGACAAAATAATAAGAATGGCTGCTTGGGATAAGGACGGTGTCTGGGGAAGTTTCGGGTTTATGGACCATCCCGGACTGCAATCGATATTGTATGAGCGTTTCCACCCCAGAAAAGATAATGCCCCCCCTCCTCCGGTCGCAGACCTATCTGCGGAAGTAAAAGGAAGGGAGGTAGTTTTACGTTGGACAGTTCCGGCAGATGCAGTCCGTTATCAAATAAAATATTCGGCCAAAAAACTCGTTGAGTCCCTAGAATTCGACCCTGACAAGAGAACTTACAAATATAACCCAGAAGCATATGCCAACTGGTGGGCTGGCGAGAATATATCGAGTGAGCCGAAGCCCGGCCTGCCCGGCACCAAGCAAAGCTGTCTCATTAAAAGTTTGAAGCCCGGCCATTATTATTTCGCTATCAGGAGTTGGGATAGATCGAACAATCGGAGTAGGATTTCTAATCTGGCCGGGCTTGAAATTCGGAACTGAAATAATTTTACCGCAAAGAACGCAAAGGATACTAAAGTTGAGCTTGGCGATTCTTGGCGCCCTTGGCGGTAATTTTTTTGCCACGAATTGAGCAGGTCTTGTCATGAGAGTACTTGTCCTCACAACCGTTTTCCCCAACTCCAAACAGCCTACTCTTGGTGTATTCGTCAGGGAACGCATGTTCCGCGTGGCAAAGGAGTGCGAACTTAAAGTCGTAGCGCCTGTATCCTGGTTCCCATTTGCGAGATTTTTAAAGCCTAACTATAGACCCGCTGTACCAAAGAAGGAGATTCAAGAGGGCATAGAGGTATATCACCCAAAGTTTCTTAGCGTGCCGGGGGTCTTGAAATGCCTGGATGGCTTTTTTCTATTTTTGTCTCTCCTCGCTCCTTTAAAAAAGATCCAGAAAGGTTTCGATTTTGATATCATTGATGCACATTTCGCTTATCCAGATGGTCTGGCGGCCGTACTACTGGGGCGCTTCTTAAAACGGCCAGTCACGATAACATTGCGCGGGACCATCGTGCCTCTCTCGAAATATTTCCTTCGACGCGTGCAGGTTATCTATGCGCTCCAGAAGGCTTCAAAGGTTTTTGCCGTCAGTGACTCATTAAAAAATACGGCGGTTTTGCTTGGTATTAAGCCTTCAAAGA